>VAWU01000062.1:43242-43720 GCA_005888325.1 Actinomycetota bacterium | reverse complement strand
CAACCGGCTCTGCTTCGTCGACGACTCGACACTCTTTCTCGGTCGCGGCGCCGCGTGGGCGTGACCGCCGAGCGCACCGAACTGGCGCGCGGCGACGACCCAACGCCTCGCTGGGTCGGCTCAGCGCGGCTCGACAGAGACCGGTCCTCAGACCGAGACTGGCTCGACTCGGCAGAGGAGAGCCCAACATGACCCGAAGCGACTTTCCCGCACCCGAACAAGGCTTCGTGATCACGCACTTCCTCGTGGTGTCCGACATGGACAGGTCGCGCGAGTTCTACGCGACGTTGCTCGACGGCGAGGTGCTCATGGAACGCAGCCCGGTCATCATGAAGGTCGCGAACACCTGGTTGATCTTGAACGAGGGTGGGGGGCCCACCGATGACAAGCCCGACGTCGTCCTCGAGACTCCACCCGATCCGCATCGCACCAGCGCGTTCCTCAACATCCGCGTCGCCGACATCGCTGCGGTCTACGA
>VAWU01000062.1:0-43216 GCA_005888325.1 Actinomycetota bacterium | reverse complement strand
TCACGGCCGCGAGCTCCGCGCCTATGTTCGCGACCCCGATGGTCACCTGATCGAGGTCGGCCAGTCCACCGGCATGCTCGACGAGATGTGAGGACCATCCGCACGGCCCACCGCTGACGCGCCGCAGAGAGGATGCAGCGGGTGTGTCGCTGCCTCACCCCACGCCGTCGAGGTTCGGCGGGCTTCAGACGACAGATCGGTGACGACGCTGCTTCTCGAGGAAGGCGGTCAGCGTGTCGAACTCCTCCTCGATGCCTTCGATGAATCTTGCCGCGACGCGGACGATCAGCCAGCGACGGAGCTCTCCGCTGTCGACCGGTCGAGCCGTCCGATAGACAGCGAGATAGCGGCGGGCAAACAGTGAGCGGCCCATGACCACGAGGGCCCGAAAGGCCGCCGGAGTGCCGGGCGGCGGCGCCGCGAGTCGGTGGAGGAGCTCGGTGCGGGCCACGTCGGCGAGCGGATCGCCCCGCGAGGCGTCGCCCCAGTCGATCACGGCCAGTGTCTCCCAGGTGCCCATCATGTTGCCCGGGTGGAAGTCGCCGTGGCACAGACGGTCTCCGGCCGGGAGACCGTCCAGCCGTCCGCAGTATCGGTGCCAACTCGATCCGCTGACGAAGCTCGTCGTTCAGCTGGGGGAGCGACGCCGGCGCCTGGCATTCATGCATGGCGGCGTGGGTCGTTGCCATCGCAATGGCGGCGCGCAGGAAGAGCCAAGGGCTACCGGTTAGCAGGCTCATCAGGTCCGTGCCCACGATGCGCTCGGATACCAGGCCCGGCCTTCCATCGACCGTGACGACCTCGTGGAGCCGAGGCGCGAGATGGCGAGGACCCGCCAGCGTCCGCAGGGCAGCCGCCTCGCGCTCGACCCGGAGCCGGTGGTCGGGCGAGCGCATGAGCTTGAGCACCGACCCGTCGGGCCGCAGGAACACCTCGGCCTCGCGCCCGGCACCCAGCGGCACAAGCCCGTCCAAGGCACCCACGATCCGAGGGAATAGCACACACCGCCGTAGGAGCGAGCGTGGCACGGACTGCGGTTCCACTGCCGCGAGGCAGGCCAAGGCGGAGAGCCGGTCGTCTTGCTCCACGGCTTCCCGGAGACGTCCCGTATGTGGACGGGCGTGATGGAGCAACTGGCTGCGGAGGGCTACCACTGCCTTGCTCCCGATCAGCGCGGCTACAGCCCCGCGGCACGACCGGACGATGTTGACCGCTATCGGTACGAAGACCTCGCCAGCGACGTGCTCGCCCTCGCCCAGGCGAGTGGCTTCGCAACGTTTCACCTGGTGGGCCACGACTGGGGAGCGATCGCGGGATGGGCCGCGATCGCCGTTGATCACGAACCGATCAAAAGTTGGACGTCGCTCTCGATTCCCCACTACCAGGCGTGTGCCCAAGCGGTGCGAGACGATCCCGAGGGCGAGATGTTATCGAGGGATGCTCGCAATGTTCACGGCTCGAGACGGAAGTGCTGAAGCCATGTGCTCCGCTGAGGACTTCGCCTTGCTGAAGGCGACATGGGTCTACAGCAGCCCGACGGAGGTCGAGGACTACCTGGAAGTGTTTCGCAGCCCTGGCGCACTCACAGGCGCGCTCAACTGGTATCGCGCGTCGGACGGGCACCGCCGGGCACTGGGAACTGACACAATCGACTTCGGTCCCGTCGGCACACCGACGCTGCTCATCTGGGGGAAGAACGATCCCTACGTGCGGCGTATGCCGGTGGACCTGGCCGCCAACCTCATGCGTGGGCCGTACCGCGTGATCGAGGCGGACGCCGGTCATTGGTTGGTACAGGAAGCACCGGAGCTCGTACACAACGAGTTGCTGGAGCACCTCCGGGCGAACGCCATCTGACCCGAACTTGAATCAGGAGTACCCACCGCGGCCGCGCCCTTCGGGCTGCGCCTCTGTGGTCAGTGGGAAGGCATGGCGAGCGCGATCTCCTCGGGCGTCGGCGTGTGCCGGTCACGCGCCTCGGCGGGCAGGAGCGAGATGATCGCCTCCATGATGCGCGCGGTGTCCGCGGCAACGTCGTCGTAACCCAGGGCCACCGGCGCGCCGACGCGCGTGCGCACGGTCGGGGGGCTCGTGAGGTTGGTGACGTTGGGCAGGCGCGCCCGGCGGGGCCACACCTTCTCGGTGCCCCACAGCCCGATCGGGATCACCGGGGCCTTCGTCATCGCGGCCAGACGGGCGGCACCCGGCCTTCCCTTCAACATCGGGTCGAAGAACAGCTCGCCACGCGGGATCGTGCCCTGGGGCATCAAGGCGACCAGCTCTCCCGCCTCCAACGCCTCGGCTGCGGCGCGTAGCGGCTCGTCGGAACCGCTCCCTCGCTCGACACGGATGCCGCCCATCGCGCGGGCGAGGGGACCGACGACGGGCGCGTCGAACACCTCCTTCTTGCCGAGGAAGCGGATCGGACGCCCTCGCTTCATCACCGTCAAACCCACCGCGGCGGTGTCAAAGTAGCTGCGGTGGTTGGCCACGATGATCGCCGGGCCCCGTTGGGGGATGCGATCGACGCCTGCGATGTCGAAGCGCGCGTACGGGAACAACTCGGGCCGGGTCAACAGCCGAACGATGTCGAGGGGCTCCAAGCCGGCCAGCTTGGGCACGCCGGGTGGAACGTCGAGCCAGCGCATCGGCCAGCGTCGCAGTGTGGCCAGCACGCGCAGCCGGGGGTCGGGGTTCACCGCGGTCGGATGACCGACGGCCGCGAGCATCGGCGCGTCGTAGACGCTGTCGGAGTAGGCCCAGCTCTGCCGGAGGTCGACGTCGTGCTCGTTGGCCCACCGTCGGATGGCAGCCAACTTGCCCGTGAACCACACGAACTCGCCGTCGATCCCGCCCGAGTAGCGGCCCTCGTCGTCGACTCCGTAGCGGGTCGCGACCACGTCGTCGAAGCCCAGGCGCTCGGCCAGGGGCAGGACGAGGTCGTACGGCGTGGTGGTGGCGAGCACCACCGGGCGCCCGGCGCGCTGGTGCTCGTCGACCAAGGGCACGGCGTAGGGCAGCACGTGCTCGGCCAGCGACTCGGCCGCCTTGGCCGCCGCCTCCTGGACGACCTCGCGGTTCCACCCGGCCGCGAAACCCGCCGCCCGGCGCGCGAGTGCCATGCCGACGAGCGTCTCCCCCACCACCTCGTAGACCTTGAAGACGAGGTTCTCGCCGGGCAGGTGCCGGTCGGGCAGCAGCCCGGCTGCGATCAGGGCCTCGTTGAGGAGCGGCCCGCTGGCCCCTCCCAACAGTGTGCGGTCGAGGTCGAAGAAGGCAGCGGCGCGGTCGGCGGCCATGCTGCGACGTTAGTGCGCCCGTGCGGCGACGACCGGGGTCGGTCGCGCCGGCACGAGGACGGGCGCGTACGCTCGCCCCCATGTCCGCGACCCACGGCTACCCGGCCGAGTGGGAGTCCGACGTGGTGCTCACGGATGGCGGCACCGCCCACGTCCGTCCGATCCGGCCGACCGACGCGGATGCGCTCGTCGCGCTGCACGCCCGCCTCTCGCAGGAGACGATCTACCTCCGCTTCTTCACGCCCCACCCGGTGCTTTCGACGCTCGAGATCGAGCGCTTCACCCAGGTCGACTACGACGACCGCATGGCGCTCATCGCCGAGCTCGACGACGAGATGGTCGCGGTGGCGCGCTACGACCGCAACCCCGGAGGTGACGGCACCGAGGCAGAGGTCGCCTTCACCGTCGACGATGTCCACCAGGGTCGGGGCCTGGGCACGATCCTGCTCGAGCACCTCGCGGTGATCGCCCGGGCCCACGGCATCACCCGCTTCGTCGCCGAGACGCTGCCGCAGAACCGCCGCATGCGCGATCTCTTCCACGCGGCCGGCTTCCAGGACGCCACCAGCTTCACCGAGGGTGTCGTGCGCGTCGTGTTCCCGATCGAACCGACCGAGGCGTCGGAGGCCGCGATGCACGATCGCGAGCAATCGGCCTCGGCACGATCGGTGGAGCGATTATTGCGACCCCGGTCGATCGCGGTCATCGGAGCCGGGCGGCGACGGGGGACGATCGGGCACGAGATCTTGCGCAACCTCCTCGACGGCGACTTCGCCGGGCCCGTCTACCCCGTGCACCCGACCGCGCCCCACGTCGCGAGTGTGCGCGCCTACCCCAGCGTCATCGACGTCCCCGACGACGTCGACGTGGCCGTGATCGTCGTGCCCGCCTCGCAGGTTCTGGAGGTGGTCGAGCAGTGCGCCACGAAACGGGTGCGTGGGCTGGTCGTCATCTCGGCGGGCTTCGCGGAGACGGGTCCCGACGGTGCCGAGGCGGAACGCGAACTGGTGCGGCGGGCCCGGGCGCACGGCATGCGCATGGTCGGGCCCAACTGCATGGGCGTGGTGAACACCGCGGCGGGCGTGAGCATGAACGCGACGTTCGCGCCCGTTCCGCCGCGTGCGGGCCGGGTGGCGTTCTCGTCGCAGTCGGGGGCGCTCGGGATCGCCGTCCTCGAGCAGTCGAGCCGCCTGGGCCTCGGTGTGTCCACGTTCGTCTCGGTGGGCAACAAGGCCGACGTCAGCACCAACGACCTCCTGCAGTACTGGGAACGCGACGATGGCACCGACGTCGTCCTGCTCTACGTCGAGTCGTTCGGCAATCCCCGCTCGTTCAGCCGCATCGCCCGCCGCGTGTCGCGCCGCAAGCCCATCGTGGCGGTGAAGAGCGGACGATCCGCGGCGGGCACGCTCGCCGCCACGTCGCACACGGCCGCGCTGGCCAGCCCCGAGGCCGCAGTCGACGCGTTGTTTCGCCAGACAGGTGTCATACGCGTCGACACGCTCGAGCAGCTCTTCGACGTGGCGCACGTCCTCACCCACCAGCCGCTGCCGCGCGGCGGCCGGGTCGCGATCGTCGGCAACGCGGGCGGTCCCGGCATCCTGGCGGCCGACGCGTGCGAGGGTCAGGGCCTGGAGGTGCCGGAGCTGTCGCAGGACACCCGGGGCGAGCTGCGGTCGTTCCTGCCCGCGGCTGCCGCGGTGCGCAACCCGGTCGACCTGGTGGCGTCGGCCTCCGCCGCCGACTACGGCCGCGCGGTCCGCACGGTGCTGGCCGACTCCGGGGTCGACGCCGTCGTCGTCATCTTCATCCCGCCCCTCGTGACGCGCGCCGATGACGTGGCTCGCGCCGTCAGCGAGGCCGCCGCCGGCTCCGACAAGCCCGTGCTCGCCAACTTCCTCGCCATGCAGGGCACCCCGGAGCCGTTGAGCCTCGGGCCGCGACCCATCCCTTCGTTCGCCTATCCCGAGGCGGCGGCCAACGCGCTGGCGCGCGTCGTCGACCACGCGGCCTGGCTGCGGCGCCCGGAGGGCGCGCTCCCCGATCTCGAGGGTGTGGACGGGCGAGCGGCGCGGATCCTCGTCGACACCGTGCTCGACGAGCGCCCCGACGGAACCTGGCTCGACCCCGCCTCGGCCATCGAGCTGCTCAGCGACTACGGCATCCCGATCGTGGCGACGACGCACGTGACGTCGGCCGACGAGGCGGTCAAGGTGGCGGAGAAGATGGGCTTCCCGGTCGTGCTCAAGGCCGGCTCCGGCGACATCGTGCACAAGATCGACGTCGGCGGGGTCCGCCTCGGGCTCGGCACCGCGCCTGAGGTCGCCGCCGCCTACACCTCGATGGAGGCGTCGCTCGGCGAAGCGATGGGCGGCGCAGTCGTGCAGACCATGGCCGACGCGGGACCCGAGGTCATCGTGGGTGTGGTGCAGGACCCGTCGTTCGGGCCACTGGTCATGTTCGGCTCGGGCGGCACCGCCGTCGAGCTGCTCGGCGATCGCGTCTTTCGCGTGCTGCCGCTCACCGATATCGACGCGTACGAGCTCGTGCGCGCCACCCGCGGCTCGCCGCTGCTCTTCGGGTACCGGGGTGCGCCGCCGCTCCGCGTCGGCCGCCTGGTCGACGACATCCCCGAGATCGCCGAGCTCGATCTCAACCCCGTCATCGCCTCGCCCGCGGGCGCGGTGGCCGTCGACGCCAAGGTTCGGCTCGCGCCGTGGATGCCGCGGCCCGAGCTCGCCCTGCGCCGGCTGCGGTAGACAGACGCCGATCAGGGAGGACGTCCATGGCCACCGCCTCACCCGCGCCCACGCCGAACCCCAACGCGATGCGGTTCCAGCTCGACACCACGCTGCCCGGCACGATCAACTTCAAGCGCGCCGCCGACGCAGTGGACCATCCGTTCGCCAAGGCCGTGTTCGAGACGGATGGCGTCGCCGCGGTGTTCGGTGTGAGCGACTTCGTCACGATCACGCGTGAGCCCGACGCGAGCTGGGATGCGATCGTCGAAGCCGTCCAGGCCGCGGCGGCCGAGCACCTCTGACGAGGTGACGCCCTGGCCGCAGCACTGGCGGGGACAGTGGATCTGGAGCCCGGAACCCGACACGGCCCGGCCGAGGCCCGACGCACCTGTGGCCCACGACGTCTACCTGCGGGTGGTGATCGCGGTCACGGAGCATCCGGTCTCGCTCCCCGCTCGCGCCACATGCGACTCGCGGTACGTGCTCTACGTCAACGGCGTCGAGCTCGGTCGCGGGCCCGTGCGCGGTGAGCCACAGTTCCTCGGGTGGGACGAGCACGACCTCGCGCCGCACCTGCGCGTCGGCCCCAACGTCGTCGTCGCGCACTGCCGCCACTACGGCACGCCCAACCCGTGGTGGGTGCCTGCCCCCCTCATCGGGTCTCTCGGCCGGGGGTCGTTCTGCTTCGAGACGGCCCCCGCCGCACCGGTCGAGATTCTGAGCGGCGGGCACTGGCGGGCGTTGCCGACCGAATGGTTGCCCTCGACCTGGGCGCGCCTGCACGGGCTGCCCCCCGAGATCGTGGACGGGCGGCTCTCACCGCCGGGGCTGCACGACGCCGCGGTCAACGGCTCCGAATGGCCCGCCACCGTCGGGTTGAGGTCGCGGCTCGGAACCGTCCTCGACCGGCCTCCCGCGGCGCCCTACACCTCGCCGCTCCCCCGCCTCATCCCCCAGCTCCGGTCGACACCCGTCGGGCCGGTACGCGTCGTCGTCGACCAACAACCCGTGCGCGCCGACACCGGGGACGATCCGCTCTCCGCGTTCGAAGCCATCGAACGCGCTTCGGACGGCGACCGCCGGCTGTCGGTGTTGGACCTGGGCCGCGTCTGCCTGGGCCATGTGCGGTTGCGAGCCAGGGCACCGGCCGGTGCCATCATCGACGTCGCCGGCGGCGAGGACCTGCGCGGCGACGGCCTGCCCGAGCTCGAGCCGCGCAACTGGGCCGGGCGGTACATCGCAGGGAGCACCACCGACGTGGTCGTCACCTTCTTCGACCCCGTGGGGCTGCGCTACCTCGCGGTGCATCATCCGGAGGGCACACAGGTCGACGTCGACCTCGACGAGCGCACGTTTCCCCGGCCGGAGGGGGCCGCGTTCACGTGTGACGACGAACGCTTCGAGCGGGTGTGGCAGGTCGGCGCGCGCACGCTCGACCTCTGCTCGACCGACGCGTTCCTCGACTGCCCCGGGCGCGAGCAGCGGGCGTGGGTCGGCGACTCCTACGTGCACGCGCTCGTGACCTACGTGAGCAACCCCGACTGGCGGCTCGCCCGTCACCACCTCGCCCTGGCCGGGCGCAGCCGCCGTCCCGACGGCCTGCTGGCGATGGCCATCGCCTGCGACCTGTCCCTCGGCGGGATCACCATCCCCGACTACTCACTGCACTGGATCCGCGCGCTGGCGCGCTATTGGGAGCACTCGGGCGACGAGGAGCTCGTCCGCGACCACCTCGCGGTCGCGGACGGGATCGTGGAGCGGTACGAGCGACAACGGGGCGCGAGCGGCCTGCTGGAGGACTTCCCGGGCTGGGTGTTCATCGACTGGGCGCAGGTCGAACGCGACGCGGTGACCGGCGCGCATGACGCGTTGTACGCCGCCACGCTCGCGGATTACGCGACCCTGCCCGGCGCGAGCAACGTGCGCGCGCTCATCGCTCGCACCGCGAACGCCTTTGAGGCGCTCTGGGACGACGAACGCGACGTCTACGTCGATGCGCTCGGTCCGCGCGGCCGCAGCCGGCGGGTGAGTCAGCAGACCAACGCCGCCGCGCTCCTGGCCGGCCTCGTTCCCGACGCACGCGTCCCCGGGGTCATCGAGCGCATCACCGACCCGGCGCGCCTCGTCATCACCGAGACACCGGCCGACCCCTCCGGGCTCCGGTCGCAATGGTTGGCGCCCGATCCTTTCGACGTCGAGCACGACGTGGTGGCGGCCCAGCCCTTCTACTGCCGGTTCCTCCACGAGGCACTCTTTCGCCACGGGCGGCGCGACTTGGTCGTCGCCAGCCTCCTGCGCTGGCACGCGCAGGTGGCGCGGGGCAACACGACGTTCGAGGAGTATTGGGACGCCCCGCTGGGCCGCTCGAGCCGCTGTCACGGCTGGTCGGCCAGCCCGACCTACGACCTCGTCGCGTACGTCGTCGGCGTGCGCCCCGTCACCCCCGGCTACGCGTCGGTGTTCGTCGACCCCTACCTCGGGCCGCTGCGGTGGGCGGCGGCCCGGGTGCCCACGCCGAGGGGCTGGGTGTCGGTGCGCGTCGACGGAACCGACATCAGCGTGGAGGCCCCCGAGGGGATGGCGGTCACGACCCGCCCGCCGGCGCCTTCTCCTTGACCCGCCGCAGCACCGCGAGCAGCGACAAAGCGACAGGGATGGCGAACAGCGGGACGGCGGGAACGTGGAAGCGCGGATCGCCGAAGAACACCAACGGAGGCGCCGCCAGCGCGGCCATCGCGAGCACGACGAACAAGCGCCGCACATCCTGTCGGGCCCGGATGCGCCAGAGGCCGAGCACCCCCAGGCCGAGCGCGGCGAAGAAGTAGAAGTCCGCGACCGTTCCCAGCAGCTCCCGCGCATGGCCGCTGAGGTACCGGTAGTGCCCGTACGACTCCGACGCCTCCAACCCGTCGCGGTCGTGATGGAACGTGAAGTACGCCCGCCAGAACATGAGACGCGGCTCGTCGAGCGGGTGGTGGAGGAGATAGCTGATGGCGCGGCTGCGGGTGCCGGCATCCTTGCGGATCTCGTAGTCCGGCGGCTTGTACTTCTCGAACCCGTGGTAGCAGTAGTCGCTGAGGTCGAAGCCGCCGGTGGCATGAGGGTGCCGGCTCATGCAGAGGTCCTCGCCGAAGTTGGCCGAGATCACCACCGGGTAGTTCATGCGGATGACGTTGCGGATCGTCCACGGGGCGATGACGGCGCCGGCGGCGAGCACGACAACGAGCAGCCACCGCAGCGATGGCCGCCACGCGACGCCCGCCCGCCTCCACGCGAACAGCAGCACCGGGAGGAACAGGAGCGAGATCGGGCGCACGAGCGCGGAGACGCCGACGAGCGCACCGAAGAGCGCCACCTGGCCGGTCCGCAGGCGGCCCCATGGCCTCCACACGATCACGAGCACCGCGCCCATCACCAGGAAGTTGAAGACGGTCTCCGACAGCGCGACCGCCGTGTGGAAGATGAGGTTGGGCCAAAGAGCGACGACGGCCGCCGCCACCAGGCCCGTGGCCTCGTCGTACAGGCGCCGCGCCACCTCGAAGACGAGGGCCACGGTTGCCACTCCCAGGACGAGCTGGAGGAACCCGATCACCCGCGCCGGGCTGTCCGGCACGAAGGTATGGTGCATCAGCCAGAACGCGGCGCCGAGCACGGCGGGGTAACCGACCGGATAGAACGCGGTGGGGTCACCGGAGAGGAGGGTGTAGCCGCGACCCTGCGAGATCTGCTCGCCGAACACGGTGTAGAAGTACGGGTCGTTCAGCGCTCTGGTCGGACGCGCGGCATGCAGGACCCACAGCACGCGCAACAGCGTGGCGAGGCCGAGAACGACGGCGAGCCACAGGCGCGTCGATCGCGGGCTTGCGACGCGCGGGCTGTCGGTCGGTGCGATGACCTCGTCGGTCACCACCTGCGCCAACGAGCCCCTCCCGTTCTCATCCGGGGCAGCCTATCGGGCGACCGCCGCGCTAGGGATCGACGGGAAGGCCCTCGAGGCCGGGCTCGAGCTGCACACCGAGCGAGTTCAGTGTGAACGCGACGAGGTGGTAGTGGCCCACGAGCATGGGCAGCTCGATGAGCTGCCGCTCGTCGTACCGCGCGGCCAATGCGGCCCACGTGTCGTCCGCGATGCACGCGTCGGCGTGCAACTCGTCGGTCGCGCGGAGGAGCACGCGTTCGAACTGCTCCCAGCCGTCGGCGTCGGGCCCCGACTGCACGCGGCGGATCTCGTCGTCGGAGATGCCGGCGGACCGGGCGATGAGGACGTGCTGGCCCCATTCGTAGTTCGAACGGCACAACCACGCGGTGCGCAGGATGGCGAGCTCGCGCTGGCGCGCAGGGATCCGCCCGCTCAGCAACTTCCCACCGAACGGGAGCCACCGGCGGAAGAGGCCGGGGTGGCGCACGAGGGTGCCGAAGATGTTCGAGGCGAAGGCGCCCGGCACGACGACCCCCTCGAGCAGCTCCCGCACCTCCTCGTCGTGCTCTCCCGGCGGGAGGGGCTCGATGCGGGCGTGGGTCGGGCGACGGATCACGAGCGAGAAGGCTATGCCCGTACGCTGGCCCCGGCTCCGAAGACGGTACGGCTCCGAAGGCGGTGATCCTGATGACGGTGACGGTGCGCGCGTTCGAGCCCGCCACCGACCGGTCGTGGGCATCCGAGGTGCTCGATCGCGATTTCGGGGGCGCGGTGCAGGCTCGGCGGGGTGAGGCCTTGAACGCGTTGGACATGCCGGGGCTCGTCGCCGAGGCCGGCGGGCGAGCGGTCGGACTTCTGTTCTACCGGTTCGACGGCGACGACTGCGAGCTGTTCGCGATCCTCGCCACCACCCGGGGAGACGGCATCGGCACCGCGCTCGTCGACGCGCTCGTCGCCCGTGCGGCGGGTCGGCGGCGCATCTGGGTCGTCACGACCAACGACAACCTCCGCGCCCTGCGCTTCTACCAACGTCGAGGCTTCTCGCTGTGCGCGCTGCGGCCGGGCGCGGTCGACGATGCACGACGCCGACTCAAGCCCGGCATCCCACTCGCGGGGTTCGACGGCATCCCCTTGCGCGACGAGCTCGAGCTCGAACGGCGCCTCGACTAGAGGACGCGGGTCGACGGGGTCGCCGCGAGGCGGACGCGTCGAGCGAGCTCCGACATCTGCACGGGCTCGAGTCGATCGTCGGACGCAACACGCGCAAGAAGGCGGTCGAGCACACCGAGCCGCTCGTCGTCGAGACACGACACATGGGCGTGCACGACGAACACCACCGGCTCGGCGTCCGCGACGGCGCGATCCAAGGTGCCGAGCCAACGGGACTCGACCTCTGCGGGACCCGCCGGCTCGGGCCGCAGGTAGTGGGCCCCGTCGACGTGACCCCACACGAAGGGGAGGGACACGACGCCGTCGGGCAGGACGCGGGGCGTGCGCCCGTCGCCGAGGCTGGCGTCGTAGTCGATGCCGCGCTCGGCGAGCAACGCTGCGGTGTGGACACCGCGCTCGCCGCCTGGGGCGCGAAACCCCCTCGGTGGGCCGCCGGCGGCCGCGGCGAGCGCATCGACACCCCGCGCGAGGAGCTCGTGCACCGTCGCCTGGTCGAGGTCGGCCCATGCCTCGTGGGCCCAGCCGTGCAGGCCCACCTCGTGTCCCCTCGCCACCACCTCGGCGACGCGCCCCGGATGGCTCGCAGCGTGCTCGCCCTCGACGAAGAACGTCGTGTGGAGGCCGTGCCGGTCGAGCACGTCGAGCATCCGGTCGTCGCCGGGGCCACGCAGGTGGTCGACAGTGACGCAGACGGGCGCGCTCATGCCGCCCCCGGGGCGACGACGCCGCGAGCCCTTCCTGGCGCGCTGAACCACCGCGACGGTGGTTGAGCGCGACGAGAACGCAGTTCGTCCGGCACCGACCCCGATCCTAAGGAGTGCGCCCGGCGGCTGCGCGTGACACCCTGACCGCGCGCCATCACCTCCGGCCGGCTCCAGCCTCCCGCCGGCCCCGAGCTCGAAGGAGAGCGCCATGAGACTGGTCACCTTCCGTGGCCCCGACGGGCCGCACGTGGGCACGGTCGCCGGCGACGAGGTCGTCGACGTCAGCGCCACCCGAACCGACCTCCCGCGCGACATGGCCGCACTCCTCGCGCTCGGCCCGGAGGCGCTCGACGTCGTGCGCGCCGCCGATGGTCCGCGCCTGGCGCTGAGCGCCGTCACGCTGACCGCACCGGTCCCCCGGCCGCCCAAGTTCCTCGCCATCGGCCTGAACTACGCAGCCCACGTCGCCGAGTCGGGCACACCCAAGCCCGACGTGCAGCTGTGGTTCAACAAGCAGTCGAGCTGCGTCATCGGTCCGGGAGAGGCGATCCACATCCCGCGCGCCTCGTCGATGGTGGACTACGAAGGCGAGCTGGGGTTCGTCATCGGGCGGCGCTGCCGCCACGTTCCCGCGGCGCGCGCCGCGGAGGTCATCGCCGGCTACACGGTCGTCGACGACGTCAGCGTGCGCGACTGGCAGTTCCGCAGCCCCACCATGACCATGGGCAAGTCGTTCGACACCCATGGCCCCATCGGGCCGTGGCTCGTCACGGCGGACGAGATCGGCGATCCGCACGCTCTCCGGCTCCAGACGTGGGTGAACGGCGAGCTGCGTCAGGACGCCAAGACCGACGACCTCATCTTCGACTGCTACGAGCAGGTCGAGCACCTGTCGACCGCCTTCACGCTGGAGCCCGGCGACGTGATCGCCACCGGCACGCCCGCGGGTGTCGGTATCGCGATGAAGCCGCCCCAGCTGCTGCGGGCGGGCGACGTCGTGCGCATCGAGATCGAAGGCGTCGGCGTGCTCGAGAACCCGGTGATCGACGAGCCGTCCGACACCGCGACCGGACTCGACTGAGGTTGCGGCGCCTGTCATCGTCGTCGCCGTGATCGCGACGGGCGCGCTCGCGCCTGCCCTTGTACCGTCGAGTTGAGCAACGTGGGTCCACCCGAGGTACTCGTCGTCGACGATGAGCCGGCCATTCGCCGGGCGCTCGAGCGCGCCCTGCGCCTCGAAGGTTTCACCGTCCGCACCGCCTCCGGCGGCAACGCCGCCCTCGAAGCCGTCGCGAAGGCCGCGCCCGACGTGATCGTGCTCGACATCGCGATGCCCGACCTCGACGGCGTGGCGGTCACCAGCCGGCTGCGCGCGGACGGCATCGACGTCCCGATCTGTGTCGTCTCCGCCCGAGACGAGGTCGACGACCGGGTCGCGGGCCTGCAGGCGGGCGCCGACGACTACGTCGTCAAGCCGTTCGCGCTGCCGGAGCTGGTGGCGCGCCTTCACGCCCTGCTGCGGCGCAGCTCCGAGCCACCGAGCGTCCCGGTGCACTTCGGCGACCTCCACGTCGATCCGGCCCGCCGGCAGGTGCGACGGGGGGACCGCCCGGTCGAGCTCACCCGCCGGGAGTTCGACCTGCTCGAGACGTTCGTGCGTCATCCAAGCCTCGTGCTCACACGCGCCCAGCTGCTCACAACGGTTTGGGGCTACGACTTCGAGGTGGACAGCAACGTCGTCGACGTCTTCGTGGGGTACCTCCGACGCAAGCTGGAGGCCGGCGGTGAGCCCAGGCTGCTGCACACGGTGAGAGGCGTGGGGTTCGTGCTCCGGGCCGCCTCGTGAGAGCCAGCCTGCGCCTGCGCGTCGTCGCGGCGGCGGTCGCCACCGTGGCCGTCGTCAGCATCGCCGCGGGCGCGCTGCTCGTCGCGCTCGTCCGGCACGACCTGCGCGCCACGCTCGACGATCGTCTCGCCGGACAGGCCCGCACCGTCGCGAGCATCGCCCGGTCGAGGGAGGCGACGCAGCTGGCGCT
Organism: Actinomycetota bacterium; assembly: GCA_005888325.1. Lineage (NCBI taxonomy): Bacteria > Bacillati > Actinomycetota > Actinomycetota bacterium. The sequence goes on along the minus strand of VAWU01000062.1, from coordinate 29,347 downwards.
CGCCCTGAACCGCCCCGAGAACCGCGGGCTCCGCTTCGACGAGGGCATCACCCGCGTGCTGTCCGGCGACACTGTCATCCTCGAGTTCGGCCACGTGCCCCATCCGTTCCCCAAGCCGCGCGCCAACGGCTACGCGACGGTCGAGGCCGGTCACGCCAGCTGGCGCACGTTGACCCGTCGGCTCACGGCCGACCCTGCCCTCGACGTTCCGGCCAACCTGCGCATGCAGGTGGCGCGCCCACGCGGGCCCACCGAAGCAACGGTCGACGCGGTGCGCCGGCGGGTGGTGCTGCTCGCGGGCCTCGGGCTGGGTCTGACCGCCGCCCTCGGCTGGGCGCTTACGGGCCTGGCCCTCCGACCCCTCGGCCGGCTACGCATCGCGGCCTGGAACGTGGCGTCGACCCAGGACCTGGCGATGCGCGTGCCGGCCGGCACCGGTCCGGTCGAGGTCGACGCGTTCGCCGAGAGCCTCAACGCCATGCTGGCGCGACTCCAGACGTCGGTCGCGGCGACCGAAGCGGCCCTCGACGCCTCGCGGGGCTTCGCGGCCAACGCGGCCCACGAGCTGCGCACCCCGCTGACGAGCATCCAGGCCAACCTCGACGCGTTGCACCGCAACCCTGCCATGCCTGAGCAGGAGCGTCAGGAGACGCTCGGTGACATCAACGCCGAGCTGGCCCGCCTGGTCGCGCTGCTCGAGGCGCTCCGCACGCTGGCCAGGGGCGAGGCCTCCGAGGGCCTGTCAACCGAACAGGTCGACTTCGCCGACCTCGTCGACGCGGCCGTCGAAGGCACGCGCCGCCGTCACCCCGACGTGGAGCTGACGTTCGACGACCCGGGCGGCGAGGCGGCCGTCGAGGGCTGGGCCGAGGGGCTCGAGGTGCTCGTCGTCAACCTCCTGGAGAACGCGGCCACGCACGGGAACGCGGGTGCCCACCACCCTGTGCACGTGCGGGCCAGCGTCGAGCCCGCAGGAGACGAGGTGAGGTTCGTTGTCGACGACGACGGCCCGGGCATACCCCCGTCCGAGCGCGAGCACGTGCTCGACCGCTTCGGCCGGGGGGCGGGCGCCAGGGGCACCGGCTTCGGCCTCGGCCTGGCGCTCGTCGCCCAACAGGTCCAGCTGCACCACGGTGCAATCGTGATCGGGGAAAGCCCCGGCGGCGGGGCGCGCATCGAGATCCGTCTGCCTGCGTCGAACGGCAAGCTCGGCTAGACGCAGGGTTCGCGCCGTCGGCGCGCGTCAGGCGCCGTTGTTGGTCCAGGCGGTCCGGCCGATCCGTCCACCGAGCTCGGGGCACTCCGCGGCGAAGGCGCCCCAGCTGCACTCCCAGCCCGGGGCGACCCAGTCGTGCAGCATCCAGATGTCCTTGAGCGACACCTTGGCGCCACCGCGCCTCTTGCACTCCTCGGGCGAAGTGCTCTCGGCGCCGACGACGACCTGCTGCGGGTTGATGCAGAGGCCACCGTTGAACGTGTGCCCGTGCCAGCGGTCGTTCGGCCCCGCGAATCCCGCCGGTGGCCCACCCGGGTGGTACACGAGGTAGCTCAGCCCGACGATGTGGGCATCGGGAGTCGTACCGTCGAACAGCAGCTCCGACGGGGCGTTGATGTCGAACTTGGTCGCCAGCGCGGTGTTGGTGTAGTGCGCACCGATGCACGGGACGTAGGGCGTCGACTTCTTGTAACCCGCCTTCTCCGCCGAGGCCACGTTCGGGAACCTGAGGACGACGGCGCGCGCCACGAGCTGCTCCTGCGCAAGTTGCGTGCGCGTGGCGAAGTCCATCGGCTCCTGCAGCGCGGGGCCTCGGTGGTTGTGGCCCTCGGCATCCTTCAGCTGCCCCTCCGAGGCGGCCGGGCCCGACTTCTCACACGGGCTGGCCCCGGGTGCGAACCCACCCGCGCTGACGGGGACCGCGCCCGCCGCGCCGTGGGAGTGACCCGCAGCGGCCGTACCCGCGGCGGCCGTCCCCCCGGCGGACCCGCCGTGAGTGTGACCGGCCGCAGTTCCCCCGGCCCCGCCGTGGGTGTGACCGGAGGCGTACGCGGGGGTGAGCGACAGCGTGGCGAGCGCGGCGACGAGCACACCCACGCCGGCCACGCCGGGGAGAGCGGCGGTAGCGCGCGCCGGGCGATCGAGGAGCCGGGGCTTCAGCAGGGCGAGCGAGCCCAGGACGATGCCGACCTCGAGGATGGTGCAGAGCACGTCGGAGAACGCCACGCCCTCGGCGACGCCCGCGTCGGGGCCGAAAGGAATGCCGATCGTACGCGAGACGAGCCACACCTCGGCGACGACGAGGTTGCCGATGATGCCCGCGAGGAGGAGTCGGCGCGAAGGCTTCATGACGATGGCCACCGCCCACGCCAGTTGCAGCCACGCGGTGGCCGCGAAGAAGGCGCCGTGGTACCACGTCAGGTTGAAGTGGTCGCCCATCACCGCGAAGTGGATGCCGGCCGCGCCCAGCGAGAGGATCGCCAGGCCCCAGCGCACGTAGTCGCGCACCGAGGTGGCCTCCGGAGCTCGCGGTGCTTCCGGTCTGCGGGTCGGAGGGGAGGCCGGCTCGCCCTCGAGGGTGAGATCGTCCAGGGTGATCAACATGGACCTCCGGTGCATCGGGTTGTCTGCAGGGGGATCCTACCGGCGCGGCGCGCGGGGCGTGCCCCCCGTCACACAGCATCGCAGGTCGGCGTGTGCGCGTCCTGAGAGCGCACTAAGAGCGGTCTAAGCGCACCGCGTCACACCCGTCACCACCCGCCCCACCGGCGATCGGTCACGCCCGTGCGGTAGGCACCATGCAGGTTCTCCAGCCAGGCGCAGCTGTCGTCGAGCCCTCCGGCGCGGTTGCGGGCCAGCCACAGGTTCCGGTGGGTGTCGATGAGCGGCGCCAGCGCGGCCGCGAAGCCCTCGCGTCGTCGCTCGGGTACCGACGCCAGCCAGCCGTCGGCGTCGAGCCGGGCCCGGCCGTCGCGGCACAGGAGCGAGACGAGCGCGGCCGCGTTCCGGAGCTCGTCGAGCACGAGCGCGCCGTCGGCCCGGCGGGGACGCGCCCGATCGAGGGCGGCCACCGCGTCGGCGAGCCGCGCCTCCACGTCGGCCAGCTCGGCGCCCGTGATCCCGGCCGTGAACCCGCGGTCGAGCTGGAGCTGTGGGAAGTAGAGGTGGGTCACGAGGGTGGAGAGGTTGAAGAACTGGGGCGTCACCACGCGGTGGAGATCGCCGAGGGCCATGACCGCGCCACCGATCTCGCCGGCCGGGTCGTCGAACACGTGCACGTCGAGCGCGGCAGACAGGTCGAGGTCGCGGTTCGTCTCCGCGCACCACGACACTGCGGCTGCGTACGCGAGCGCGGGCTCACTGACCGGCAGGTACTGGAGATGACCCAAGTCGCCCCAGTCAGTGACGAGCAGTCCCGAGCCGCCATGGGCCCGCGCCGCGTCTGCCGCGGCTGCGCAATTGCCCATTGCGTTCGTCACCCGACCGAGGATCGACAGCCAGCTCGACGTGCCCGGGCAGAGCCAGAACGGGCGCTCGGCCGCCTCCAGCGTCGAGGCCCGCGCCGCGAAGGGGTGCCAGTCCTCGTAGCCCCATTCGCAGACCGTGACCTCGCCCGGCAGCGCGTCGACGAGCTCGGGGTGGTTGGCGAGGATGTCACCCCACAGGAGCACCTCGCGACCGTCGAGCTCGGGCAGCGCGCACAGGGCGATGACCCAATCGAGGTAGTCCTTCGCGCGCTCGGGCGGCAGCTCCCACGGCTCGTCGAGACCGACGTGCACCCGTGGGCTCGTGAAGGCGTCCAGCAACTCGGCCAGCAGCTCGCGCACCAGGGCGAGCGCCGCCGGTTTGGCCGGGTCGAGCGTCGTCGGAGCGCGCACCCGACCGCGGTGGTCCGTCCATCCATCGGGTGCGATCGCCAGCGGCCGGTAGCGCTCGTGTTTCAGCCAGCGCTCCATGTGGCCCAGGCAATTCCGGTTGGGCACGAGCTCCACCTGGTGGGCGCGGCAGAACCGGTCGAGGTCACGCACCTCGTCGCCGGTGAGCGGCGACGCGGACGCCCACACCTCCTCGTGGTCGCGGTAGGCGAACGTGTGCTCCATGTAGAGCTGCACCTGGTTCACCTTCCACGACGCGAGGCGGGCGATCAGCTCGCGCAGGGTCGCCTGTGTCGGCACCTTGTCGCGCGAGATGTCGAGCATCACGCCGCGCACCGGCAGGTCGGGCCAGTCGTGGACGGCGCCCACAGGCAGCATCCCGTCGTGCAGGCGCGCCAGCTGCGCCAGTGTGGCCCGCGCGTAGAAGGCGCCCGCGTCGTCGGCGGCGACGACCTCGACGCCCCCGTCGTCGACGGTGAGGCGGTAGCCCTCGGCCGGGAGCGAGGCGTCGAAGCGCACGACGGGCTCGCGAGCCGGGACACGCCGGTCGTCGAACGCGCTCGACCGGGGTCGGGGCAACAGGTTCACCGCAACTTCTTCCGGTAGACGAAGAAAACGGTGGACACCACCGCTCCGATGCGTGCGTAGGGCACGATCGGCCCGACCCACGCGATCTCCGCCCGCCGATGCCCCGCGGCGCGCATGCGGTGGAGGGCGCCCATCAGCACGCCGACCCCTGCCCCGCGCCCCAGCAGGTCGGGTCGCACCGCGACCGGCCCGATCCACCCGTCCCGGTTCACGCCGTAGGCGCAGAACGCGCTCATTCCGTCGGCGTCGCCGGCGACGACCAGCGTGCCCTTGTCGAGCGCGCGCAGCGCCTCGGCCTTCCAGTGCGGCCAGTGCGTGTCCAACCACGCAGCCACATCGGCGCGGTCGTTGGCGGTCGCGGTCGTCGTGTCGCCGCGGTCGGGTGCGAGCGCGTCCAGCTCGACGGTCATGTTGAACGCGGTGTCGCGCCGCTGGTAGCGACGATGCTCGAGGAGGCACAGCAGCGCGGTCTCACCGGTCTCGACACCGGGGAAGAGGTAGAAGGGCGCGTCGGTGCCGACGGTGATCGACGGCAGGCCGCTCAGGTCGGCCTCGGCCGCGTCCAGCAGCGCCAGCCCGTGCCCCTTCCCCCGGTGGGCCGGGTCGACGACGAGCAGCTTCACGAAGCCGTTGCCGCCGCCTTCGCCGGTGGCGACCACGCCGACACCCGGATCTCCCCGGACGAGCGCGGGTTGGTCGGCGGTGAACAGAACCGCGGCCAGCTCCTCGGCGGTGGGCGGGTCGGCCAGGGATCGCCGGCAGAGGGCGGCGATGCCGTCGACCGCAGCGTCGTCGAGCACGTCGATGGAGGTCACCCGACGGATCTTCCCGCGAACATCCCGCCCCCGCGCCATCCACGCGGGAAGATCGGGGGATGAGAGTGGGTGAGATCGACATCGCGCCGTTGCACGACGGCACCGCGTACTTCCGTCCCACCGAGGCGTTCGTCGGCACCACCGACGAGCAGTGGGAGCCACATCGGGCGCTGCTCACCGCCGACGGCATGGTCGAGCTCGAGCTCGGGGGCTTCCTCGTACGCACCGGCGACCACGTGGTGCTCGTCGACACCGGTGTGGGCACCATCTCCGGGGTCTTCAGCGGCGGCGCCTTCCTCGAGAGCCTCGCGGCCCACGGCCTCACCCCGGACGACGTCACCGACGTCGTCTTCACGCATCTGCACTTCGATCACGTGGGTTGGGCGACGCGCAAGGGGAGCATCGTGTTCCCCCACGCCACCTACCGGTGCGACGAGCGCGACTGGTCACATTTCGTCGGGCCCGACCCCGGCGCCACGCGCAAGCTCACGCCGCTCGAAGGACGCGTCACGCTGTGGGACACGAGCGGACCGCTCCTGCCGGGCATCGACGTCCTCGCCGCGCCGGGCCACACTCCCGGCAGCACGGTCGTCGTCGTCTCCTCGGGTGACCGGCGGGCGCTCCTGCTCGGCGACGTCGTCCACTGCCCGGTCGAGCTCGTCGAAGACGAGTGGGCCGCGCTTGGCGACGTCGACCCCGCCCTGGCGAAGCGCACGCGCAACGCCCTCGCGCGCGAGCTCGAGGGCACCGACGTGCCCGCGGCGGCGTCGCACTTCCCCGAGATGAGGTTCGGCCGTCTGCTCGCGGCCGACGGTCGCCGGCGTTGGGTGTTCGACTGAGGATGGCCGTGACGGGGGGGCTCCTCGCCGAGGCCGAGGCGGCAGTGGCGGCCGCGTCGACACGCGCGCGGGTCGACGTGCGCGAGCTGACCACGCTGACCGAGCTTCAACGGGCGGAGTCGCTGCTCTCCGACATCTGGGGGCGCCCGCGCGACGCGCCGACCGTGCCGAGCGACCTGCTGCGCGCGTTCTCCACGACCGGCAACTACGTGGCCGGTGCGTGGCGGGGCGACGAGCTGATCGCGGCTGCGGCCGGCATCCACGGTCGCCGTGAGACGGGCGTCTACCTCTACTCGGTCGTCGCCGGCGTGCACGCGGGACACCAGACCCGCCACGTCGGCTTCGCGCTGAAGCAGCACCAACGGGCATGGGCGCTCGCCCGCGAGCTCGAGCTGATCACCTGGACGTTCGACCCCCTCGTGCGGCGCAACGCCTACTTCAACCTGGCCAAGCTGGGCGCCGAGGTGACCGGTTACCACGAGGACTTCTACGGGCCCATGCACGACGCGCTCAACCGAGGCGACGAATCCGACCGTTGCCTGGTGTCCTGGCACCTCGCGGGCGCGCGGGCACGAGCGGCCGCCACCGGCACCCCGCGGCCCGAGCCGACCGATGCCGCCCGGACCGACGCGGCCCGGATCCTCGTCGCCGGTCCCGCCGGCGAGCCGGTGGCTACCGTCGTCGCCGGTCCCGCCGGCGACGTCCTGCTGGCGTGGGTGCCGGAAGACATCGCGGCGATGCGCGCCGACGACCCCGCGCAGGCGCGGGCGTGGCGTGCGGCCGCGCGCGACACCCTCGGCCGCGCCCTCGCGGGTGGCTACGCCGCAGTCGACATGCTGCGATCCGGCTGGTACGTGCTCGAGCCCCGCCGGTGAGCGCGCAGCGCGAGGTACGAGGCACGGTGAACCGGTGAGCGATTCCGTCCCGGTGCTCGGCGGCGTCCGCCTCGAGCGGGTCGAGCTCCGCCGCATCCGCATGCCGTTGATACGGCCTTTCCGCACGTCGTTCGGCACCGAGCACGTCCGCGACGTGCTGCTGGTGAAGGCGGAGACCACCGACGGCGAGGGCTGGGCGGAGTGCGCGACCGAGCCCGAGCCGCTCTACAGCGCGGAGTACACCGACGCCGCCGAGCACGTCCTCGAGCACCACCTCATCCCCCGGCTGTTCGCGGCGAACCACGTCACGGCACCCGCCGTGGCGACGTTGCTCGCGCCGGTGAAGGGCCATCGCATGGCGAAGGCCGCGGTCGAGACAGCCCTCCTCGACGCGGAGCTGCGCGCCGCGGGACTGTCGTTGGGCGCGTACCTCGGTGCCGTGCGCGGCGCGGTCGACTGCGGTGTGTCGGTCGGCATCACCGGCACCGTCGACGAGCTGCTCGAGCACGTCGCCGGCTACGTCGACGACGGCTACCGACGGGTGAAGCTCAAGATCGAGCCGGGCTGGGACCTGGAGCCTGTCGCCGCCGTGCGGGCGCGCTGGCCCGACCTGCCCCTCCAGGTCGACGCCAACACCGCCTATCGAGTCAGAGACGCGCCACATCTCGGCCGGCTCGACGAGCTCCGGCTGCTGTTGATCGAGCAGCCGTTGGCCGACGACGACCTCGTCGGCCACGCCGAGCTGGCAAAGATCCTGCGCACGCCGATCTGCCTCGACGAGTCGATCGTCTCCGCGGCCGTCGCCGAGAGCGCCATCCGCCTCGGCGCGTGCTCGATCGTGAACGTCAAGCCCGCCCGGGTGGGTGGCTACCTCGAGGCCCGACGCGTCCACGACATCTGCGCGACCCACGGCATCCCCGTGTGGTGCGGCGGGATGCTGGAGACGGGTGTGGGGCGGGCCGCCAACCTGGCCCTGGCCGCGCTCCCGAACTTCACCCTCCCCGGCGACACCTCGGCCTCGGCGCGCTACTACGAGCACGACATCACCGAGCCGTTCGTGCTCGACGAGGGTCGCCTGCCTGTGCCGACCGGTCCCGGCATCGGCGTCACTCCCCTGTCCGACGTCCTCGCAGAGGTCACCACTGTCGTGCGGGCCGTCGTTCGCTGAGGGCGACGCCCGCAGCAGACGCGCGGCGGATGGGCCAGACTGGCCTCCCAACCGGAGAGAGGAGCCCGCAGGTGTCCCTTTACGACATCCCCCTGCGGTCGTTGCGAGGTGAGCCCACCTCGCTGGCCGAGCACAAGGGCAAGGCCCTGCTGGTCGTGAACGTGGCGTCGAAGTGCGGCCTGACGCCGCAGTACACCGGCCTCGAGGCGCTGCACGAGCAGTACGGGCCGCGCGGCTTCGCCGTGCTCGGCTTCCCGTGCAACCAGTTCGGCGGACAGGAGCCGGGCAGCCCCGACGAGATCGAGACGTTCTGCAGCACCAACTACGATGTGACGTTTCCCCTGTTCGAGAAGATCGACGTCAACGGCGAGGGTCGCCACCCGCTCTACGAGCAGCTGACCCAAAAGACCGACGCCGAGGGCAAGGCCGGCGACATCCAGTGGAACTTCGAGAAGTTCCTCGTGTCGCCCGAGGGCGAGGTCGTCGCCCGGTTCCGGCCGCTGACCGAGCCGGCCGCGCCCGAGCTCGTCAGCGCGGTCGAACAGGCCCTGCCGAGCTGACCCGCGCTCAGCGCTGGGCCGCCACCAACGCGGGACGGCGTCGCTCGATCACGTGATCGGCAAGGCCGTAGGCGCAAGCCGCCTCACCTCGCAGGATGAAGTCGCGGTCGATGTCGGCGGTGACGCGCTCGAAGGTCTTGCCGGTGCGTTCGACGAGGATCTCGACCATCCGTCGCCGCATCTCGACCATCTCCTGCACCGCCAGCTCGAGGTCGGTCGACTGACCCTGGGCGCCACCGTGCGGTTGGTGGATCAGCACGCGGGCGTTGGGGAGCACGAAGCGCTTGTCGGGCGCGCCCGCGGCGAGCAGCACCGCGGCGGCCGAGGCGGCCTGCCCCACGCAGATCGTGCTCACGTCGGGCCCGAGGTACTGCATCGTGTCGTACACCGCGAACAGCGCGGTCATGTCGCCACCCGGGCTGTTGATGTAGAGCGAGACGTCACGGTCGGGTGACAGCGACTCGAGGTGGAGCAGCTGGGCGATCACGAGGTTGGCGACGGCGTCGTCGAGCGGACCGTTGAGGAACACGATCCGATCGGCCAGCAGCCGCGAGTAGATGTCGAACGCCCGCTCCCCCCGCTCGGTCTGCTCGACCACGGTGGGCACCAGCAGCTGGGTCATCACACACGCTCCTTGCTCGGCTCATCTCGGCGGCAGTGCTAACTTGCAACCTGTTCGTTGCACATCCTACAGGTGCAACCACTAGGTTGCACGTCGAGACGAGCGGGGAGAACCATGAGCGATCACGCCAGCGACGTCAAAGGCACTCGGGATCCCGACACGGCCGTACGCCGGGAGGTCGAGCTGGACGCGGCCCCGACCGACGTCTGGAACGCGCTCACCCGCCCGGAGCTGCTCGAGCAGTGGTTCGAGGCCGAGGTCGAGCTCGATCCGCGCCCGGGCGGCACGGGCCGCTTCATCGGAGCAGATGGCGATGACCGCGTCGCGCGGGTCGACGACGTCGACGAGGGACGGCGGCTCGCCTTCACGTGGTGGCCCGACGCCGGAGGCGACGAGCTTGCGTCGAAGGTGGAGTTCGTCCTCAAGCCGACACCGGGCGGCACCCGGCTGGTCGTGACCGAGTCATCCCGCACCGCTCGTGCGTGCGCCGCGACCAACGGCACCGGCTGGGCCTGGCGCCTCGAGCTGCTCGTGCTCACGCTCTTCCTGCTCGTTCGCGCATGAGCGAGGACCGAAGCGAAGCGGAGGACCGCAGCTCCCATGTGGCAGAGCGGTGCCGCGCCCGAGGAACGAGGGCGCGCATGAGCGAGGACCGAAGCGAAGCGGAGGACCGCAGCTCCCATGTGGCAGAGCGGTGCCGCGCCCGAGGAACGAGGGCGCGCATGAGCGAGGACCGAAGCGAAGCGGAGGACCGCAGCTCCCATGTGGCAGAGCGGTGCCGCGTCCGAGGAACGAGGGCGCGCCACCGGTGAGCAGTAGAGACGACCCGCTCGACCGCGTCTTCACTGCGCTCGCCGACGGCACGCGTCGCACGGTCATGCGCCAGCTCCTGGACGGGGGCCCGACGACCGCGAGTGAGCTCGCCGGCGGGCTGCCGATGACCCGGCAGGCAGTCGTCAAGCACCTGCAGGCGCTCGGCCAGGCGGGGCTCGTCGACGCGCAGCGTGCGGGCCGCGAGGTCCACTACCGCGCCACGCCCAAGCCCATGGGCGACGCAGTGGCGTGGATGCTCCGGACCGGCGCGCAGTGGGACAAGCGGCTCGAACGCCTGCGCCGTCAGGTGAGCCAGCGCACGGGCTGACCGTGGAAGCCGGCGGTGGCGAGCACGCGCTCGCGGCCGCCCGGCCACATCGCGAGCCGCACGTCGGCGTGGTTGGGACCTCCCGGTTCCATTCGCAACCACGCCAATGGAGCCGCGTGACTGGCGCGCCGGCCCGCCGCCTCGATCGTCGCGCGTAACCGGGCTCGGCCCGCGACGCCGAGGTACTGCACGAAGATCGAATGGAACACCACCGTCGCGACGCCGTCGACGGGCGCCGACAGCGCGGTCTCCAGCCAATCGCACGCGTCTGCGGTGTCCACCACGACCGCGACGCGGCCCGCCACCTCGAGCGCGCCGGCCAGCCGCTCGAACCGGGCGCGCTGGTCGGGCCAGACGTAGGACAGCAGCCGCAGACGGTCCTCGTCGCGCGTCGGGTCGATCGGAGCCGCGTCGCAGCCCCGTCGCTCACCGATCGCGACCTCCCGGGGCAGCGACCACGTACCCTCGAACCACGACGAGGGGAAGCGCACCGGTGAGCGGGGGTCGCCGACCGGCGTCGCGCCGACATCGAACCAGTACCGGTCCCAACGCAGGTTGAGGCCCGCGCTGGTGCCCACCTCGAGCAGACGCAACGGCCGCTGGGTCTCGGCCGCGACGGTGTGGAAGCCGACGAGCAGCGCGGCGGATCGACCCACCTCGTTGGTCTGCGGGGGCGAGCTCAGGCCGGCCCGCAGACGGGGCGCCTCGTCGCGCACGGCGGCGAGTACGGCCGGCCAGGCCCCGTCCGCGTCGGCGTCGCCGCCGGTCGATGGGAAGTGGGCTGCGATCTCGGGCGCGGCTCCCTCGAGCGCGAGGCGGTGCAGCCCCGCGAAGAGGCGCAGCGCGATCGCGTCCTCACCGGGATCGCCCTCGTGCCCGACGAGCACGTCGAAGACGGGCCCGCGGGCTTCGACATCGGCCGCGGCGCGCGCCATGAGCTCGGCGTAGAGCGGGGAGCCAAGGTCGGCGCAGGCCCGCGCCTGGAAGCGGAGCCGCCGAGCCAGCACCTCCTGCGGAGCGGTCACGGCCGAGGCGTCACGCGGTAGCGCTCACGCAGCAGCTGCCGGTAGAGCTTCCCGTTGTCGTGTCGGGGCAGCACCTCGACGAAGTCGACGCGGCGCGGCCATTTGAACCGGGCCAGACGTGGACGGCACCACTCGAGCAGCTCGGTCGCCAGCTCGGGGGTCCCCGTCACGCCGGGCTGCGGCTCCACGACGGCGACCACCTCCTCCCCCCAGTCGGTGTCGGCCACGCCGATGACGCCGACGTCGCCGACCGCGGGATGGTTGATGAGCACGGCCTCGACCTCCGCGGGATAGATGTTCACGCCCCCCGAGATGATGAGGTTGGCGCTCCGGTCCGTGAGGAACAGGTAGCCCTCCTCGTCGAGGTAGCCGACGTCGCCCAACGTGTAATGCCCGCCCCGGTAGGCGCCCGCCGTCTTGTCGCCGTCCTTGAAGTAGTCGAAGCGACCCTCGGAGGGCGCCTTCAGGTAGACGGTGCCCACCTCGCGCGGGGCACACGGATTGCCGTCGTCGTCGAGGATGAGGATGTGGTCGGAGGTCTCGGGGCGCCCGACCGTGCCCGGTCGTTGCAGCCAGTCGTCGGACAGGACCACCGTGCCCGCGCCCTCGGTGGCCGCGTAGTACTCGGCGACGATCGGGCCCCACCACTCGATGATCGCCTGCTTCACGGGCACCGGGCAGGGCGCGGCACCGTGCACGACGAAGCTCAGCGACGACAGGTCGTGGCGTTCCTTCACGTCCGCCGGCAGCGACAGCAGCCGGTGGAACATGGTCGGCACCATGTGCGTGTGCGTGACGCGGTGGCGCTCGATGAGCTCGAGCGTCTCCTCCGCGGACCACCCGTCCATCAGCACGACACCGACGCCTCCCGTCTGCGGCACAACCAGCGAGAGCTGGAGCGGCGCCGCGTGGTACAGGGGACCGGTGCACAGGTGGAGCTGCCCGCGCCCGGGGCGGTAGCCCGAAGCCCACGCCAGGGTGGCGGCCGTGACCGCGCCGGGCGCCGCGGTCGAGTCATCGCGGTGCACACCCTTGGGGCGGCCGGTCGTGCCCGAGGTGTAGAGCATCCGGGTGCCGATGCACGGGTCGTCGATGTCGTCATCCACTTCGGGCGCCAGCGCGTCGGTGTAGGTCTCGAAGCCGTCGACGTCGCCGCCGATTGCAAGTCGCACGGTCACGCTCGCCGCGTGCGCAGACGCCGCCGCAGCCACCTCGCCGAAGCGGGCGTCGGCGATGACCGCGCCCGCCTCGCAGTCGTCGACGATGTACCCGGCCTCGTCCGCGGTGAGGTGCCAGTTCACTGGCGTCAACCGGAGGCCGGCACGATCGGCCGCAGCGACGACCTCGACGAATTCCGTGCGGTTGGCGCAGAGGAGCGCGATGCCCGCGCCCGGGCGCACACCCCGTCGACGCAGGGCACGCACCAGCCGGTTCGCCTGCGCGTTGAGCTCGGCGAACGTCGAGACGCGATCACGCTCCACCACTGCCGGCGCGTCGGGATGGTTTGCCGCCCAGTACGCCACCGCCATGCCCCGTTGCGCGGCCTCCAGCAACGCGTCCCGGTCGCCGGTCTCAGGCACACGACTCACCTCGACAGCGTGTCAGGTCGCCCGCTCGTCCTGCCCGCGCGGCCGAGCAGGCGGTGTCAACCGAGGTCCCGCGGCACGACGTAGGAGGCAAGGGTCGCCCCACCCGGCGCCAGGTCACCCCAGGCCGTCGGCACCGTGAGCACGGCCAGCGCCGCGGTCGGGAACTTGATCGCCATCCGGTCCAGTCCGTCGGCGACACCGGCTCCGGCCAACGTCGCGGCCAGGTCCTCGAGGCCCGGGTTGTGGCCGACGATCATCAGCGAGGACACGGAATCGGACACGTCGCGCACGCGAGCGAGCAGCTCGCCGGCGCTCGCCCCGTAGAGCCCGCGCTCGACGAGCACGACGGCCTGCGGGCCCAAGGCAGGCGAGATCAGCTCGAGCGTCTCCTGGGTGCGCCGTGCCGAAGAGCAGAGCACGAGGGCGGGGGCGATCTGTGCGTCACGCATGTGGTCGGCGACGAGGCGCGCCGCGCGTCGACCGCGGGGTGCGAGCGACCGCTCGTGGTCGGACGCCACCGGCTCGCTCCACGTCGACTTCGCATGCCGAAGCAGACACAGCTGCCGGACCTCGGTCACGTCAGATGTCGCGCGGGCGCAGGCGGGTCACTCGGTCGGGTCGACCTCGAGGAGGCGGCGCGGGTGGCGGCCGTCGACGTAGCCCAGGAACGGCGGGTAGACGTTGTACCCGAGCAGTTCCTGCAGGCGCTCCGGAAGCTCGCGCACCACCTCGCGCGGGACCGCCAGCAGGTGCGTCTCCTGCGGCCGCAGCCACGAAGCGACGTACTCGACCGCGACCCCGAGGCGCGGCCGGTCGGTCGTGTTCGCACCGCCGCCGTGCCAGAGGCTCCCGACGTAGAGCATCACCGAGCCCGCCGGCATCTCCGCGATCGTCGTCGGCGTGCTCTGGTCCGGTCGCTCCGCGACCCAACGGTGGCTGCCGGGAACGACGCGCGTCGCCCCGTTCGCCTCGGTGAAGTCGTCGAGCGCCCACATCACGTTGGCGACCACCTCGGAATGTGGTCGGGTCAGCGGGTACACGCCATCGTCGTGGTGCAGCGACTGCGCCACCTCGCCCGGCCCGATCTCGATGCCGGTGGGTGCGCTGAGCTGGAACGGGCCGAGCACCCGGTCGAGCACGCCGAGCACGACCGGATGCGTGGCCGGACCGTCGAGGCACCGTGTCTTGGCGAAGAGGGCGTAGATGCGGCGGGTGTTGAAGCCCTCGAACGGGTTACGACCCTCGGGGATGTTCGACAGGAGTCGGGAGAGCTCGGCGCGGGCCGAGGCCGCTTCCGCCGCCGAGAGCATCCCCTCGAGGATGGCGTAGCCGTCGGCGTCGAGGGCCCCGACGACCTCGTCGACGCTGGCGGCGGCGTTCATCGCGGCCAACGTAGCGCCCGGCCGCGATGCTCGGCGTTCGCACGATGCGTGCTGCAGTTAACCCCCTTTCACGAGCCGGGGGTCGGTCCTAGACTGCCTCTTTTCTGACTGGAGGATCGATGGAACCCGGCTCTGAAGTGGAGGTGCAGTCGCGCTTCAACGGCTCGTGGGTCCGCGGCTTCGAGCTGGTGGAGGTGCACGCCCAGCAGCCCGATTCCCTGGAGATCCGGCGCCGGTCCGACGGTGCGGTGCTGCCGACGCTCTTCAACCCCGAACAGGTCCGCGAGGTCTCCCGCCCGCGCTGACCGCCCGGCCCGGGCGCGCCGCGCCTAGCCGAGGTTGAGCAACACGACGCCGGCAGCCACGAGGACGGCTGCGACGAGTCGACGGCGACCGAAGCGCTCGTGGAACACGACCGTCCCGATGACGGCGGCGACGATGACACCTGTCTCGCGCAGGGCGGTGACCGCGGCGAGCGCTCCGCGCGTCTGGGCCCACAGCACGATGGCGTAAGCCGTCACCGAGAGAAGGCCACCCAGTCCTGCCACCCGCCAGGTCGAGCGCCACGCCCGGCGCACCCGGGCCCGTTCGCGCAGCAGCCCGTAGGCCGGGATCGACACCGACTCGATCAGAACCAGCCAGGCGGCATACCCGAGCGTCGACTCCGCCCGTCGCACGCCGAGCCCGTCGACCAACGAGTACGCGGTGATCAGCAGCCCGGTCGCGAACGCGAACGCTAGCGCGGGCGGTGGGCCGGGTCGGGCCCGCGCACTACCGGCCGCTAGCCAGTCCCGGAGATGAGCGAGGCTGATCAGCCCGCTCCCGATGGCGACGACGCCGGCGAGCTGGGCTGCTCCTAGGCGCTCGTCAGCGAGGGGCACCGCGAGGAGAGCGACGAGCAGGGGCGCGGTGCCGCGCGCGATCGGGTACACCTGGTTGAAGTCGCCCACCCGATAGGACTGCAGGAGCAGTGCCTGGTAGCCGACGTGCACGACGACCGACAGCGCGAGGAACGGCCAGGCGCGGCGCGCCGGCGCGTCCACGAACGGCACGACGAGCAGGCACACGGTGCCCGCCCCGAGGTTGAGCGCGACGAAGCCGACCAGGTGGTCCTTCACCGACTTCGCCAGCGCGTTCCACGTCGCGTGCAGCACGGCCGACCCGAGGACGGCGGCGCTGACCGCCAGAGGAGGACCCGTCGTCGCCGCGATCGGCGGCAGCCTAGGGCGGCGTTCGGTCAGGTGCCGGGGCAGAAGCCGACGGCGTCGGTGTTGGCGGTGCCGTCGGCGCAGAGGAGATCGGGGTTGTCGTGCGAGAACACACCCTTCGGGCTCTCCCACCCCGGCACCACCCACGCGTGCACCATCCACACGGTCGTCTTCATGAACGTGCCGTGCACGCCGTCGCACATCGCCTGGGTCACGTCGGAGTCGGCGGGGAAGGGAACCTCGATCCCGCCCGCGGCATACCGGATACAGGTGTTGAAGTGACGATGCCAGTGGTCGTTCGGGCCCGCGAAGCCCTCGGGCGCGGGTCCGGCCGACAGCGAAATGTACATGAGCCCCACGAGCTTCGACGTGGGGCTCACGCCGTCGTAGATGTAGGAGGCCGGGCTCGCCGGGTCGACCTCCCCGTTCTTGATGCCGCCAGTGACACCGCGCATCGACATGTAGTGGGCGCCGGCGCCAGGCGTGAACTTGCCGGCCAGGTACATGCCCGCCGCCTTGGCGTCGGCGACGGTCGGGTACTTCATGGCGGCGTCGCGTGCCACCACCAGTTGACCCGCCAACTTCTCCCGCGTCGCGACATCCAACGGCTTGTCGGGCTGCAGCTCCGCGTGCTGGTCCGCGTTGCGGGTTCCGATGTTGCCGCCCGTCGAGACGCTGTGGTCGTGGCCCGAGGCAGCGGCCGCCGTGCCCGTGCTCCTGTGCGAGACCGTCGCCGCGCTGGCACCCGTGGTCGTGACCCGCTGGGCTTCGTGCCCGCGGGTGCCACGGTGGATGGCGACGGCGCCGGCACCGACGAGGACCACGGCGGCGCAGCACGACACCAGGCCGAGTGCCGGCCCTCGGCCCGGCGCGAACACCACGGGGCCGCCGAGGGCGAGAGCAGCACCCAGGACGGTGAGCGCGACGCCTCCCATCAGCAGCGTGCGACTCGCGTCTCCGTCGATGACGGCCCCGGTGAACTGGGCGACGAAACCGGCCGCGGCAACGACGACGCCTACCGCGCGAGCGCTGACGTGCGCCCGGGGCCGACCCAGTGCACCGCCGACTTCGGAGACCGTGCTCACGGATGAACCTCCCTCACGCACCCCAGGCCCCAGGAGTATGGCATCTCGCCTGGCGCGATGACGCCGACACCGTTCTGCTGTACTGCTGGAGTGCGTGAAGGCGCTGAGCTGAGTCTCGAGACGACACCCGAGGTCACACCGACCCAGACCACAGGGCGCGTCCCCGCGCAACGGGTCGCGGAAAAGGACCGTGGCGGCCACCTTCGTTGGATACCGATCGCGGTGGCGCTCGCCTACGCCCTCGTGTTGCCCGTCCGCTTCGTCGACGACGCGTGGATCAGCTACAGGTACGCCGCCAACGTGGCCGACGGCGTGGGCCCGGTGTTCAACCAGGGCCAGCGCGTCGAGGCGATCTCCAACCCGCTGTGGACCGCGCTCCTCGCCGTCGCCTACAAACTGCACCTGTCGTTGCCGCTCACGGCGTGGGTGATCGGGGTGGCGTGCGTTCTCGCGGTGGTGTGGATGACCACCGCCCTCGTGCGCCGCATCACGGGCTCGGAGCTCATCGGCGTGGTGTGCGGAACCGCGCTCGCGCTCACGACCCATTTCATGCGGTCGTCGCTGAACGGGCTCGAGACGTGCCTCTACTCGGCGCTGTTGCTCGCCGCGTTGAGCTGTCTGCTCAGCGAGCACCGGCGTGCCCGCCTCGGGTTCGGTCTCGCCGTCGTGGGCGTCGCGCTGACGCGTTTCGAAGGGCACCTGCTCGCCGCCATCCTGCTCGCGGGGCTCTTCGCGCTCCGGCGCGACGGCACCCGCGCGACGCTCAGGCGCAACATCGTCACCGCGGCTGGAGTCGCGGCATCGTTGCTCGCCGTCGAGCTGGCGCGTATCGCCTACTACTCCGAGCTGGTCCCCATGACCGTGATCGCCAAACGCGACGTGGGCCGGAGCGTGAAGCTCCAGGTGGGCAGCATGATCCGGCCCTTCGCGACGTACATGGTGCAGACGTTCGGGCGAGGGGGACTCGTGCTGCTGGCGGGCACGGCCGCCGTCGGGGTCGCGGTGATCGCCGTCGGCCGCCGGCGGCTCCCTGTCGTCTACCTCGCGCTCTGCGGCGTGGTCGTGGCCTTCGGGGTGGCCGTGACCTTCGAGAACAAGGGCGACTGGATGCCGGCGGCGCGGTTGCTCGCCCCGTACTTCCCCGTTCTGCTCGTCCTCGTGGCGTCGATGCTCTGGGCGGCGTTCGCGTTCCGGCGCCGCCAGGCGACGATCGCGCTCGTCGTGTGGGCGCTTGCGTGGCTCGCGCTCGTGCCGGGCACCTGGAGCTTCAACCGTGATCGCGCGCCGAAGGGGTACCGCTTCGCCGCCGCCTTCCGGCACGGCGCGTTCGCCAACAACGCGGACGACGTGGGCCGGGTGCTGCGGAGGGTCTACGAGCCGGGCGACGTCTTCGCGACGGCCGCGATCGGGCACATGGGCTACTACGGTCGCCCCGCGCCGATGTTCGACATGCTGGGCCTCGCCGAGCCCGCGATCGCCCGGTCGCCCGGCAAGTCCACCAACGGCGGCAAGTACGACTTCGCGTACACGGCCGGGAAGCGGCCCAGCGTGATCATCGACGTCACACCTGCGACCGTCGTCGCGACGGCTGCGCTCGCGCCCGATCGCTATTGCGGGTTGCTGAGCCCCGCCCTCACCGGCCAGCTCCTGTTCGTCGCGGTGCGGTGCGACCTGAACGATCGCATCGGGGCGCCGTTGACCGCCCGTTTCGGCGGCCGCTCGGTCGGGATCAAGCAGGCCGAACGGATCTGGCTCAAGGGCCACCGCTTCGGCGACCGCTTCCGCGGCTGAGGCGACCGGTATCGTGACGAGCCATGCACCGCGATCTGTTCGACGAGGAGCACGAGCTCTTCCGGCGGAGCTTCCGACGCTGGCTCGACAAAGAGGTCGTCCCCAACTACCTCGAATGGGAAGACGCCCAGATCGTCCCGCGCGACGTCTTCCTCGCTGCCGGCGAGCACGGCTTCCTCGGCATGGCGATCCCCACCGAGCACGGAGGGGGCGGCAACGACGACTTCCGCTACAACCTGGTGATCGGCGAGGAGATCCAGGCCGCCGCGGTCAATGCCGCCGGGCTCGGGATCACGCTCCACAACGACATCTGCCTTCCGTACTTCCTCCGCTATTGCGACGAAGGTCAGCGCCGGCGCTGGCTTCCCGGCATCGCGTCGGGCGAGCTCATCACCGCCATCGCGATGACCGAGCCGGGCATCGGATCCGACCTCGCGTCGATGTCGACGACCGCGATCCGCGACGGCGACCGCTACGTCGTGAACGGCTCGAAGACGTTCATCACGAACGGCATCAACGCCGACCTCGTCATCACCGCGGTCAAGACCGACCCCACCCAGCGCCACAAGGGGATGTCGCTCCTCGTGCTCGAACGCGGGATGGAGGGCTTCGAGCGGGGTCGCAACCTCGACAAGATCGGCCTGCACGCCCAGGACACCGCGGAGCTGTTCTTCAACGACGTGCAGGTACCGGTCGACAACCTGCTCGGCGGTGAGGGCGAGGGCTTCACGTCGCTGGTCTCCAACCTGCCGCAGGAACGGCTGTCGATCGCAGCCACCGGAATCGCCGCGGCCCGAGCCGCGCTGACCTGGGCGCTCGACTACGTGAAGGAGCGTACGGCGTTCGGCCAGCCCGTCGGCTCGTTCCAGCACAACCGCTTCGCACTGGCCGAGTGCGCCACCGAGGTCGAGATCGGCCAGGCCTTCATCGACCGGTGTGTCATCGCGCTCAACGCCGGGGAGCTCACCGCCGAAGACGCGGCGATGGCCAAGTGGTGGTGCACGGAGCTGCAGAAGCGGGTCGTCGATCGCGGCGTGCAGCTGCACGGTGGCTACGGCTACATGCGCGAGTACCCGATCGCCCGGGCCTATGCCGATGCCAGGATCACGACGATCTACGGCGGCACGACCGAGATCATGAAGGAGCTCATCGGCAAGTCGCTGGGCCTCTGATTCCCGTGCCTTCTTGTCGTAGCGAGCCGTCCTGAGGACGGCTCACGACGCCGAGATGTGGCCGGGCTTCTGCGAGACCGTCTTGTAGGACTGCTCGCGCACGCGGCGGATCTCATCCTCGCCCGCCACCGCCCGGCCTTCGGGATCCGACAACCGGAAGCCGGTGTACATGACCCGCCGCTCGCGGGTGACGGGCGCGTGGCTCATGTGCAGCGTGCAGGAGCAGTGCACGGTGATGTCACCGGCCCGGGTGGGGAGGTCGACCACCGGCAGGCCCCAGACGCTCCGCACGAACGCGGGCTGCACCAGGGCACGATGCGACCCGGCAACGACGGCGAGCTGGCCCGACGACGCGTCCGCGTCCGTCACCGAGACACCCACCGTGAGGCTGCAGCACCGGTAGGAGTGGCGACCGAGCGAGCAGTCCTTGTGCCACGGGAGGTCGGAGATGCCTTCGACCACGCCGATCGGCTTCTCGAGGGCCTCGATCGACTCGGGCGGCTCGTACTCGTCACCGGTGAGGCGGCCGAGCCGGAGCAGGCGCTCGTCCTCCAACACCGCGGCGGTGGTCGGGCTGTACCGCTCGAAGCCCTGGAGGCGCACCGCCCGGTGCTCACCCGTCGCCGTACGCGCCCACCACGAGTGGCCGTCATCGGGCTCGTAGTGAGCGAACGCGGCGTCGATGTCGCGGGCCACCGCTCGCATCTCGTCCGCGTCGAACAGGCCGCCGACGTGAAGGAACCCGGCCTCGGCCAGGAAGTGCGCCATCTCCTCGTCGTCGTCATCCGGTGAGAAGGTGCGGTGGAGGTCGAGGGGCGCGCCGTCGGGGTCATGGAACTCGACGGACCCCGCCGTGTGCGCGGGACGCCCGTCGATGAGCGACCGCAGCACGACCCACCAGTCGAGGAAGTCACCGAGATCGCCACGGTCCATGCGCAGACGCCCTGAGGTCACCAGCGTCATGGGCGTCGAGAGGTCGTTCACGATGTCGGCCAGCTGCTCGCTGTCGAGCTGGACGCGGGCCGCGCCCATGTCGTCCGGCGTGACCGTGAAGCCGCCGTCGTCACGCGCGAGCGTCCAGGTGCCCGCCGGCGTGGCGACGGTGAACGGTTGGAGGTCGAGCTCGGCCGCGCCAGGTGCCGCCAACCCGGCGCGCTCGACGATCAGCGCGGGGAGCTCGTCCCCGAAGAACGACACCGCGTCGATCGGGCGGATGTCAGCATCGACCCGGGTACGGACGTCGAGCGAAACCATGTGACTCCCCTTCTTGCGTGGGCGGACCTCACCGCGCTCCGGACCACGGCTCGCGCAGTATGCAAGACACCGGTTCCACAGGCAAGGGTGGCCGAACCCCCGGCCCGTTCGACCGCCACCGGTCGCGGCGCGGCGCCGGACCGTCCGGCATACTCCCGCGATGCGCGAGCCCGACTTCGGCGGTGTGATCGGACCGACCTGGCGGGAGTCCACCCCGTGGTGGCCGCCGGAGCCCACGCCCCCGCCGCACGCGCCCAACGTCGTGCTGATCGTGCTCGACGACGTGGGCTACGCGCAGCTCGGTTGCTACGGGTCCGACATCGAGACGCCGACGCTCGACCGTCTGGCCGCAGGCGGTGTGCGACTCGCGAACTTCCACACGACCGCGCTGTGCTCGCCGACGCGTGCGTGCCTGCTCACCGGGCGCAACCACCACTCGAACTCGATGGCGCGCGTCGCCGACCTCGCGGTCGGCTTCCCTGGTTACTGGGGTCGCATCCCGCGCCGCAACGGCTTCCTGTCCGAGATCCTCGGCGCCAACGGCTATGTGCCGTGCGCAGTGGGCAAATGGCACCTCACGCCCGAGGACGAGACGCACATGGCCGCGCCGCGCGACACCTGGCCGTGTGCTCGCGGCTTCCAGCGCTGGTACGGCTTCCACGGTGGCGAGACCCACCAGTTCGTCCCTGCGCTCTACCAGGACAACCACGCGGTGGCGCCGCTCCGCACCCACGACGGCTACCACCTCAGCGAGGACCTGGCCGACCGGGCGATCCGCTACCTCGGCGAGCTCCGGTCGGTGGAGCCGGAGCGACCGTTCCTCCTCTACTTCGCGACCGGCGCCTGCCACTCTCCGCACCACGCGCCCCGTGAGTGGATCGAGCAGTACCGGGGGCGTTTCGACGCGGGTTGGGACGCGTGGCGCGTCGCCACCTTCTCCCGCCAGCAGGCGATGGGCCTGCTGCCGCCCGGGACCCGCCTCTCGCCCCGGCCCCCCTGGGTCCCCCGGTGGACGGACCTCGACCCACAGGACCAGCGCGTGGCGGCGCGCTTCATGGAGTGCTTCGCCGGCTTCCTCTCGCATGCCGACGCCCAGATCGGCCGGTTGCTCGCGTTCGTCGAGGAGCTCGAGGAGTGGGACGACACGCTCGTGGTCGTGGTGTCGGACAACGGTGCGAGCGCGGAGGGCGGCGAGCGCGGCTCCATCAACGACGCCCGGCTCTGGAACGGGGCGCCGGCCGGGCGCCGCGAGCTCCGCGAGCGCATCGACGAGCTGGGCGGGCCGAGCGCGCACAACAACTACCCGTGGGGTTGGACGATGGCCGGCAACACACCGTTCCGGCGGTGGAAGCGCGAGGTGCACGAAGGCGGGATCGCCGACCCGTGCATCGTGCACTGGCCGCGAGGCATCGCCGGCCGCGGTGAGGTGCGTCACCAGTTCGCTCATGCGATCGACGTCCTGCCGACCGTGCTCGAGCTGATCGGCATCGAGCCGCCCGACGAGATCGCGGGTGTCACGCAGACGCCGATCGAGGGCACCAGCTTCGCCTACCTCCTCGACGACGCCGGCGCGCCGGAGCGGCACACGACCCAGTACTTCGAGATGCTCGGCAGCCGCGGCGTCTACCACGAGGGTTGGAAGGCGGTGACGTTCAAGCCCCTCGGGCGGATGTACGACGACGGCATAGATCCCGATGCGCCCTTCGAGGACGACGTGTGGGAGCTGTACCGCGTCGCGACCGACCTGACGGAGTGCGAGGACCTCGCGGCGACGCACCCCGAGAAGCTGGCCGAGCTGGTCGAGATCTGGTGGACGGAGGCGCGCCGGTTCCAGGTGCTCCCTCTCGACAACCGTCCTGTCGCCGCGCTGCTCGCGCCGCGGCGACCCTTCGACACGCGGGCCCGGTACGTGTTCTGGCCGGGCGGCGCGCTGGTGCCCGAGACGGTCACCGTCAACGTCCGTGACCGCACCCATTCGATCGTGGCCACGGTGGAGGTGCCGAGCGGGACGCCGCCCGAGGGCGTGCTGCTCGCCATGGGCAACGCGCTCGGCGGTTGGTCGTTCCACGTGCACCGAGGCCGTCTCCGCTACGTGAACAACTACCTCGGCAAGGAACGCCACGTCGTCGCGTCGGACGTCACGCTGCCGCCCGGCGCGCACGAGCTCGCGTTCTCGTTCACGAGCGCCGGGGGCTTCCGCGGCACCGGACGGCTGCTCGTCGACGGACGGGTCGTCGGTGAGGCCGAGATCCCCAACGTCACGCCGGTGCGCTACTCCATCACGGGGGGCGGCATCACGTGCGGGTGGGAGCAGGGGCCCTCCGTCGGTGACGACTACGAAGCGCCGTTCGCCTTCAACGGGACGATGCGACGGGTCGTCGTCGAGGTGGACGGCCACCCCCACCGCGACCAGAACGCCGAGTTCGAGGCGATCATGTCCGAGCAGTGAGAGCGCTCACCGGGCAGTCCGTCGCAGCGCGGTGAGGAACTCGCCAACCTCATTGGTCGCCGAGGACCCGTACGCGCTCACGAGGACACCGCGCCAACCGCACGACCTGCACGCGACGGCGACCACGATCGACTCGTCGTCGGGATTGCTCTCGCCCTCGGAGCGGTGCACCTCTACGACGTCGAGGTCGGCGACCGCCGGCCCGCCGTCGCACGTGGGACACCCCGTCTCCCGGCCCTCGACGCTGAAATCCACATAGCCGCCGGCGTGGAGCCGATCGAGCGTCTCGGCCACGCCGATCTCGGTGCCCGGCTCGTAGCCGGCCTGCTCGGTCGTCCGAAGCGGGGACACGCGCCGAACCTAATCCGGAACGTCGGCGTACGGAGCAATCCCGCGGGCCGTAGTTCAGGCGCGAGGCGATCGCCCGCGCGAGCGATGGCGGCGTCGACCGCCGACCGGTGGCGCGGTGGCGCGCAGCCGCTCGAGGGCCACCGCCATGCGCTCCGCCGGCGCATGCGCCTCGCGTTCGGCGCTCTCGAGGTCGACGAGCACATCATGGGTCGTGGCCTCGTCGACCTCGGCGTGGACCGGCGCGGTCCGCATGCGTCGCCCGCCCACGATGCTGAGCCCGCCGACCGCGACCGCGAGCGCCCCGGGCCACCAGAACGAGGCCAGGGGCCTCCCGCGTGTGCCGGATGCCGCGGCGATCTGACGTCGCACGGCTGCCGACCGGGGGGCCGAGGTGCTGGAAGCGGGATCCGCGATCGTCGTCGCCGGCGCCGGGACCGGCTCGATCGAGCCGCCCGCCGGCGAGTCCACCATGCTGGGGCTGCCCGGCGAGGTGGTTGCAGCTCGCAACGTCGGACCTTGCGTCGTCGGCGTCCGGCGGGGGCGCCCGGCCGCACTGACGGCCGACGGTGACGGTCCGGCGGTGGGCGGTGGAGCGGTGGGCGGCGGTTGAGTCACGGCCGGTGTCGTCGTCGATGGCACCGTGGGCGACGTGGTGGGGGGCGGCTCGGTGGTCGGCTCGGAGGACGTCGTCGTCTGTCCGATCGCACGAGTCGGGGCCGAAACCGTCAGGATCGTCGTGCCCACGACCATCGCGGCGAGCACGAACGCGCGCGTCGGCCGGGACCGCGACGGCATCACCGACAGCTCGCCGAGGGCCGGCTCCACATCGCGTCCGACCGCGCGTCGGTACAACCGGATCTCCTCGCTGTTCTCGCTCCTGGGCAGATGCCGACGAGCGGGGCCTTCGCTCACACCGCGGCGACGTCGTCGCACCGACACGCGTCGGACCGGAGACGAGGACAGCCCCCTCGTTGCTGTCTGCCGCCACCCTCTCGCCGCAGCCACCGCATGTCAAGCGAGCGCGGGCCGGGCAGCTGCGATGACAATGGGTGGCCGCCGGCCACGCGATGCGATGTCGATTCGTCCGGCGGACTATGATCCGCGCCCGATGCCCCCGCGGCTTTGCTAGCGCCTCACCGCCGGGCCCCGAGTGGGCTCGTCGTGCTCGTCGCCCTTGCCCTGGCGGGGACCGGCCTCGCCGCGTGCGCCCCGGCCGACCCGACGATCGTCTTCGCAGGTGACGTCGCGTGCCATTCGGCCCCGAAGACGACCGGCACGTCGTGTCGCTACGGCTCCGGCACCACCGGAACCGCGGGTCTCGTCAGGTGGCTCAATCCCGAGCACGTCGGCGCGCTGGGTGATCTCCAGTACGAGGACGGCGCCCTGGCGGACTACAACGCGTACTACCAGCCGACGTGGGGCGCGTTCAAGGCAAAGACCTTCCCGGTGCCGGGAAACCATGAGTACCACCTGACGGACGCAGCGGGGTACTTCGACTACTGGGGCGCCCGGGCCGGTACCCGCGCCAAGGGCTGGTACGCCAAGAACGTGGGCAAGTGGCTCATCATCGCCCTCAACTCCGAACTGGGCGTCAACACGTCGAGCGAGCAGTACAACTGGCTGAAATCGCTGCTCGACCTCAACAAGGGCGGCGCCAGCCCACAGAACTGCGTCCTCGCGTTCTGGCACAAGCCGCGCTGGTCGTCGGATACCCAACACGGCTCCAACTCCAGCTTCGGACCGTTCTGGAGCCTCCTGCGCGCGCACCACGCCGACGTCGTCGTCAACGGCCACGCGCACGTCTACGAGCGGTTCCGCAAGCAGAACGCCTCGGGCGTCGCCGATGCCGGCGGCATACGACAGTTCACGGCCGGCACTGGCGGCAAGAGCGAGTACGGCTTCGGCACGCCGCTGGCCAACAGCCAGGTGCGCCTCGTCGGGCCCGGCGTGCTCCGCCTCCAGCTCCAAGCCGACGGGTATGCGTGGGGGTTCTACGACGTCGCCCGGAGCGTTCGCGACTCGGGGACGACGGCCTGCAACGCGGGGTCGTAGCCGCCTAGCGGAGCACGGGCCCGACGATTCGCCCGACGATCACCGACAGGGCGAGCCACACCGTGAAGACCAGCGCCACCGTCACGCGTCGTCGTCCTGCGCCGAGGACTCCGACCCGGGAGCGCCGTCGGGATCCGGGTCCTTGTCGTCGCTGGTCCCGTACGGCTCGAGGAGGGTGGCCAGGTCCGGCGAGTTCGCGGCCGAGGGCTTCCGGATTCGCTTCATGATCGGCGGCATACCTGACTTCTCGGCCGTCTCGACCTCGACCTGAAGTGCTCTCCGACACGATCCGATCGCCCCGGTCGGAGCAGCGGTCAGGCGTGGGGAATGCGGCACGGGCCCGGCCCGCACACGTCGATCACCTCGCCGGTGGTGAGGAACACCGCCTTCTGCACCCGCGCGACCGGTGCGGCCCGAGGATCCTCGTGAGGGTCGACGCCCGCGCCGGGTGGCGTGTTGGTCGTGGGTGGCGGCGGACTGCCGCTGTCCCAGACGACCAGCGCGGATCCCGCGAACGGATAGTGCGCGATCGTCGGGATGCCCCAGGCAGGAGTCACGTCGGGCGAGCGCCCGTCTGCGAGCGCGGGCGCGCGAAGGACGGCGCCGATCGTGCGTGCCTCGACGTCGCTCGCGACGTTCGCAACCTGGTGGTCGCCGAAGGCCACGTGCACGAGCACCCGATGCGTAGGGGTCCGTGGCAGCGGGTGGTCGGCGAGGTGGTTCGCGTACCCGCTGGCATCGGCGCGGTCCCAGACCATCTGCATGAGGGCGAAAACGAGCTGCTGATCGAGCGGGTCGGGGTAGGCGCCCTCGAACAGCCCACGCGGAAAGCCGATGCTCCGGTCGAGCAGGGTGGAGAAGTTCATGCCCGCCACTCCCAGCACGGCGCGGGTGAAGTCCTGCGCCACTGCGGTGAGCGCCCCGCCCATGATCCCTCCCAGGCTGTTCCCGTCGTAGACGAGGCCCGCGGCCGGGTCGAGCAACGGGGCCCCACCCGAACGAAAGGCCGGGTCGGAGCCGAAGCCTCGGGGGTGGATCATCAACCGACCCAGGAACAGGGCGTCGAGCATCGCCTGCTGGAGTCGGTCGGCCAGCTCCGGCAGGTGGGAGAAGTCGGTGAAGACCGTGGCTCCCTCGCCGAGGTCGGGGCCGGCGCCGGTCAGGCCGAGCCAGTCCGTGCCGCAGAAGACGAAGTCGTGCTCGTTGGCCATGTCCTTCACGTTCTCGGCCCTCACCTCGGTGGCGTCGTTGAAGAGGCCGTGCCCGTAGAGGGAGGGCTGGGCGGGATGATCGGGCGTCGCGCTCCTCGGCACGATGCAGACGAAGTTCGCCACCTGGGTGTTGCCCGCCAGCCGGCTGGGCAGGTCGTGGCGCGGATCTCGGTAGTTGAAGCGCGAGCCCGCCGGTCCTCCGGGCCGGCTCAAGTAGCTCGGCACCTCGAACGTGCCTTGGATGCGACGGGCCACTCTGGGGCTCGTCGCCGCAGGAGGCTCCTGCACCTGGGTGACGGTGTAGCGCGGGGCCGCGCCGCCCAATGAGTCGAAAGCATCGTCGCGTATGTGGAGCATGCGCTCCGACAGGTTGCGCGTGCTGGCGACCGTGAAGTCCCAGGCGAGGTAGAGCTCACGTCGCGCGATGCCGCGGCGGGCCAACGTGGCGAAGAGACGGTCCATGTGATGTTGGCGATCGCGGTCACCGTCGCCGCGCAGGAACGCGGCGAACGCCGGCGCGGGGTGGACCACGGCACCGACTCTGTCGCGGAGATCGCGCAACGCCACGATGTAACGCCGGCCGTCCTCGAGGTTGCGCGCAGGACGGATGATCAGCGCGCGCCGGGCATCAGCGGTGGCGTGGGCGTCGAGCTCGGCCCAATACGGAGCGCGCCTACCGGTGCGGGCGTCGAGCAGGACGATCGGTGCATCGCGACGGAGTGAGCGCGCGATGTCGGTGATGGGCGCGGCGCCGGTACGCACCAGGTCGAGCCCGGGCACGTGGGTGACGATCTCGGCGCCCGGACTGAAGCCGTCGTTGTGGTTCCACTCGCTCACGTCGATGGGCGTGCCCTGCGCGTTGCGGGGCATGGCGGTCGGGGCGAGGTGCACCCGAAGGCCGGTATCCGTCGACGGGTCGGGGACGGTGAAGAAGTCGTTGGGGAACGGCAGGAGGCAGGCGGTGGGATCGATCGGGTCGCAGGGGCCGCGGTGGGTCTGATCCCGATCCGGGGCCCGCTCTAGGGCGAACGCGGTCGGAGCCCCCAGGCCGGCGACGACGAGGGTCATCGACAGCCATGCGCCCAGTCCTCGCCGGTAGCTCCACCGACGTCTCCCCACGCGCCAGACCCTAGCGGTGCGTCGCGGCGCGCCCTTGGTGCGCGCGACGCGCGCCGGGCGCGACGGAGGCGAGATGGCGTCGCGAGCCGAGCGCGCTCACGACGAACCTCGCGGTCTCTCGTCACTCCACAGGTCATTCCCCGCGCCCTTTTTTTCCTTTTGTCCCTAAGGGCGCGGGCGGCGATGTGTCGATGAACGACGAAGCGGAACTCCGCACGGAAGCGCCCGAGAGACGCTCTCAAGAGAGGTCACGGACTGCCATGTCGAAGCTCGACCGCCCCACCAGCCATCGCGTCGATCACACCCCGTCGCCCGCCATCCTCGGTGACCGCGTGAAGCGCAGGCTCGTGATCCTCACGGCCGCGCTCGGGCTGTTCGCCACCGTCATCGCGCCGCTGACCCGCGCCGCGAGCACCGGGGGCCAGTTCCTCGTGCAGTGTGGCGGGCCGGTGCGCTCGGCCTCCGACGACCCCATCGTGGGCGGCGCGAGCCACAGCCACGAGTTCTACGGGAACGAAACGATCTCCCTCGGCAGCACCTACACCAGCCTCTCCGCGGGTACGACCGCTTGTCACGACCCGCACGACAAGGCGAGCTACTGGCACCCGACGCTGTATGTCCGCGGGACACGTGTCCCGCTGCCGAAGTCCACTGCGTACTACACGGCCCACGGCAAGTCGCGCGGCTCGATGTCGTCGTGGCCCGCGGGCCTCAGGATCATCGCGGGAGACAGTCACGCCACCGCGCCCCAGCCGACACGCATCGTCTACTGGGGCTGCGGCAACGGCTCGTCGGTCTCCAAGGTCGCGTTCGTCCCGCAGTGCCAGAGTGGCGACACGGGTCTCACCGCGCACGTGCTCTTCCCCGACTGCTGGGATGGCTTGCACCTGGACTCCGCGGATCACAAGTCCCACATGGCCTACTCGGTCTCGGACCAGTGCCCGCCCACGCACCCTGTGTCGCTGCCCACTCTCATCATTCGGTGGCAGTGGACGGGCCTCTATCCCGCTCCGGGTGACGTGACGCTGGCCTCCTGCAACAGCGGGACCTGCGACTCCTCCGGTTCGCCTTTCACCATGCACTCCGATTGGATCAACGCATGGGATCAGCCGGTGCTCGACGCTCTTGTCGCGCAGTGCATCAACGCCGGGGTCGATTGCCCCGCGGGCACGAGTGTCAGC
>VAWU01000061.1:77042-78479 GCA_005888325.1 Actinomycetota bacterium | reverse complement strand
CGGGGGCTTCTTGTTCGGCAGCGTGTTCTCGCCTCCGGTGGCCCCCGGCGCGGCCGCCAGCTCGCTGGCGCTCTCCCCAGCCGAGCAGCGAGTGGTGGACCTCCCACAGGTTGCCGCTCATTTCCGGGCCCCGTACCTCTTCATGAGCACCGATCCGACTGGTCGAACCAACAACGTCGGCGGACTCAACACGATCGGGACAGCCGATCTCGATCTCTATCGCCGCGTCGACCGCCCGCTGGTACTGACCGGGCGCCTGCCTGACCCCACTCGCCCGTTCGACGTGGCGGTCAACGAGCTCGCCGCGACGAAGCGACATCTGCACGTGGGCAGCCGTCTGCGTCTCTACGCCTACTCGCTCGCCCAGTTCCAAAATGGCGGGCTCACCGGCAACACCTCGATCGGGCCTCAGGCTCCGGCGGGCCCCTCGTTCACCGTTCGCGTTGCAGGCGTCGTTCGTTTCCCCCAGGACGTCAGCGCCATCGTGCCGCTGGCGGCAAAGCAGAGCGTCGGCTACGAGGGTCAGCAGAACCTCTACCTGACGCCGGCCTTTCTGCCTCGCCTGGCCGGGGGTCTGGGAATCCCGGTACAGGCGATCCCGGACATCAACCTCGTCGGTGTTCGTCTCCGTCACGGTGCGACCAACTGGAAGGCGTTCACGACCGCCGCCGAAGCGGCGGGGCGCGGCCAGATCACCGTTGGCGAATCCGGCAACGTCTACGGCATGCGACGCGCTGCCGCAAGCGCCCAGCGGGGCATCCACATTGAGGTCGTCGCCCTGCTCATCTTCGGCGCCCTGGCGGGCCTCGTGACCCTCCTTCTCGTGGGCCAGGCAATCGGCCGCCAGGCGCAGCTCGAAGGCAACGACTCCGCCATCTTGCACAGCCTCGGCGCCACCGGGGCCCAGCTCGCCGGCACGGTGCTGTTGCGGGCAGCGGTCATCGGCGTCGCCGGGGCCGCGATCGCTTTCCTGGGAGCGGTGTTGGCCTCACCGCTCATGCCGTTGGGCCTCGCCCGTCAAGCCGAGATCCACCCAGGGTTGTCGCTCGACCCCACCATCCTCATCCCCGGCTTCTTGGCCATCGCCGCCCTCGTTGTCGTCGGCGCAGCGCGGCCTGCCTGGCGCGTCAGTCGGCGTTCGGCGGCTTCAGCTGGCGACGACGACCCAGTCCAGGCCTCTTCGGCCCGCCTGGCCGGCGCTCTCGCCCGATCCTCGGCACCCCCCGCCGCCGTCATCGGCGTGCGCTACGGGTTGCAGCGCGGCCGGGGCCGCAGCGCGGTGCCCGTGGCCACCGCCATGATCGGCGCGATGGTGGCAGTGGCAGCCCTCGCTGGCGCCCTGACGTTCGGGACGAGCCTGGGACAGCTCGTCAACAATCCCGGCCAACAGGGATGGAACTGGGACGTTGTGGTCGGCAACCCCCACGACCTGAGCGA
>VAWU01000061.1:53297-76997 GCA_005888325.1 Actinomycetota bacterium | reverse complement strand
TTACTCGGCGATCGCCATTCTGGCCGGTGCCGGTCAAGGGAACCTCTACATCGACGGCGTGCCGCTCGACACCGTCCTCGCCATCGACCCGCTGAAGGGAGCTGTCTACCCACCCCTGCTCGAGGGACGTCCCCCGCGGGCCGCCCGCGAGATCGTGCTCGGAAGCCACACCCTGCATCGACTCCACCGACGGGTGGGCCAGACCGTGCAGGTGGCGACTCCGACCGGCCCGCTCGCGCTGCGCATCGTCGGGCGCATGATCGCGCCGTCGATCGGCGATCTCTTCACCAACGCACTGGGCGACGGGGGATGGGTCTCCGGCACCTTCGCGCGCCAGGTGTCGGCAGCGACCCCGAGCTCGAACGGTCTGCCTCCTATCGTCTTCGTGCTGTTCGCCGTGCGCTATGCCCACGGCGCGTCACCGCAGGAGGCCTTTGCCAGTCTCCGGCACGACTTCGGCCCGAGCTGCCCGCCGAGGACGTCGTGAATCTCCAAAGCGTCGACCGCTTGCCCCTCGTGCTCGCCGGACTGGTAGTGCTCTTGGGCGCGGCGACCGTCGGCGACGCGCTCGTCAGCGCGGTGCGTCGCCGCAGGCGGGACCTGGCCATCTTGAAGACGATGGGTTTCGTGCGCCGACAGGTGGCGGCAGTGGTGGCCTGGCAGGCGACGTCGTTCTGCGTGGTGGCCATAGCGGTCGGGATCCCGCTCGGCGTGCTCGGAGGCCGATGGGCATGGAGCCTCGTGTCCTCGGCGATCGGGGCAGCCTCTCCGTCCGTGGTGCCGACGAAGGTCATCGCGCTCATGGTCCCGGCGACGCTGGCGGTCGGCAACCTGATCGCGGTGTTGCCAGGCTGGGCAGCGGCCCGTGTCGCGCCTGCAGCCGTGATGCGAAACGAGTAAGGCCGCGGCGCTGCCCCCGAACCTCTCGATCGCATCGGTGCGGTGCCGCGAGATTGCACACGCCGCCGGCCGGTACCTGCCCGGACGATGACGTCCATACCGATCTGCCGCAGTGGAGGGCGTGATCTGGCGCGGCATCACCGACTACCGGGCGACGGTGACCTCGCTCGACGTCCGGTCCGCCCCCGGGACGTGCTGCCAATCGCGAGCAGGAGCCTCCGGCGCCGGCAGTTGACCGCGACCGAGCTGCCGTTCCGCGCCCCCCCAAGCTGACGATCGAGTTGACCACTCGGCCCCGCCAACACGGGGACAAATAGTCGCAGTCGGCGACGGGCGGCAACCAGAGAGTGACCGCTCGTACTGGCTCGGATGCCGTACTCGGCCCACCGAGTTAGCGCATCCCAGCAGGGCCGGTTCGGAGCGAGCCCGAGTCGTGCGCAGGGATCGACGGTGGCGACACAGAGCGGGCATTGTGTACGCGGCCAGCGCGGTACTGAGGAGGGCTGCATGAGAGCCATCGCCATCGACGACTTCGGGGCTCCGCCCGCCCTACACGACCTGCCTGTTCCCCAGCCCGTCGCGGGCGAGGTACTCGTCCGAGTCCAGGCCAGCTCGGTCAACGGCTTCGACCTCTCGGTCGCCAAGGGCTACCTCAAGGATGCGATGGAGCATCGCTTCCCCGTCGTGCTCGGCAAGGACTTCGCCGGGACGGTCGAGGCGACCGGCCCCGGTGTGGAGACGCTCCAGGTGGGCGACGCGGTGTTTGGCGTGGTGATGAAGCCCGAGCTGGGCGACGGTGCCTTCGGTGAATATGTCACCGCGCCTGCCGCCTTCATTGCCAAGGTCCCAGCGGGGCTCGAGGTCGCACGCGCCGGCGCGCTCGGGCTCGCGGGGACCGCCGCGCTCGACGCCGTCGACGCGATCGCTCCGAACTCGGGTGAGACCGTGCTGGTCTCCGGCGCCACCGGCGGGGTCGGAGCGTTTGCGGTGCAGCTCCTCCGAGCTCGCGGCATCGACGTAATCGCGACCGCAAGCTCCGACGAGAAGGAAGCGTTCGTTCGAGACCTCGGTGCCGGCAATGTCGTCGACTACCGCGGTGACCTTGCTGCTGTCGTCACCGCCATCAGGCCGGATGGCCCAGACGCAGCCCTTCACCTCGCTGGCGACGGCGCAGCGCTCGCGACCCTGTGCGCTCCTGGCGGCCGCGTCGCTTCCACGCTCGGGCTCAGCCCCGATTCGGTCGCCGACGCCGAGGTGCAGATCATTCCCGTCATGGCGGCGCCTACTACCGAGACGCTCGATCGGCTCGCCGCCGCAGTCCTCGACGGAACGCTCGCCGTCCCGATCGCACGGACCTATGCGCTCGCGGACGTGCCCCAGGCCTTCGCCGACTTCGCTGGCGGCACCCTCGGCAAGCTCGCCGTCACCGTCGACTGACCCCGCTCCCGAAGCATGCAGGACCCCCAACGCGCCATACCTACAGTCCGCGCCCCCCAAGCTGAGGATCGAGTCATCCACTCCGACAGCACGGGGACGAACAGTCGCAGTCGGCGACGGGCGGCAACCAGAGAGTGACCCGTTCGTACTGGCTCTGATGCCGTACTCGGCCCGTCGACCACGTGGTTGCTGCGCCGCCTGGCCGCGGGCCTCGAGGCGAGCCCGGCGGGTTTCGACCTCCCCCTCGCCGACACCGCTCGCGCCCGCGGCCTGGGCGACAAGGGCGGACGCCACTCACCGTTCATGCGGGCACTCGCACGCGTCTGTCAGTTCGACCTGGCCCAGATGCACAGCGACGGCGAGCTCGAGGTCCGGCGCCGGCTGCCGCCGCTCAACCGACGTCAGCTCCTGCGCCTGCCGACCACGCTGCAGGATTCGCACCAGCGCTGGCAGGACGAGCAGCTCCACACGCCGCGCGCCGAGCAGCTCCGCGTCCGGGCCCGCCGCCTCGCCCTGAGCCTCGTCGAGCTGGGCGAGGACGCCGAGGGAACCGAGCGTCAGCTCATCCGGTGGAAGTTCCATCCGGTGCTGTGCCGCGAGGCGGCGGCCTGGGCGTGGGACCGTCACCGTCAAGCGCTCGCCGCGCTGGAGCAGCCCGACCCGCCGGACGACGCCGCGTGATCACCCGCTACGACACGAAGGCAAGGGCGCCACCCTGACTCGGCGCGGGGGTAGCGTCGGCGATCGTGTCGCGCTTCGAGCCGTGGCCCCGGCCGATGGATGAGGCCCGTCGCCAGTTGGCCCGCCATCTCGTCGGCACGGGCATCGAGGTCGGGCCCGGCCACCAGCCGTTCCCGATCGCCTTCCCCGGCGTCACCATCCGCTACTTCGACCGCTGGCAACCGGACGAGAGCCGCGCCCTGTACCCCGAGCTCGACGGCGCCGAGTTCCCCGCGCCCGACGTGGTGGGCGACCTCGACCGCGACCGCCTGTCGCCCCTCGCGGACGAGAGCGAGGATTTCGTCATCGCCAGCCACGTGCTCGAACATGTGGCCGAGCCGCTCGGGCTCCTGGACGACATCCATCGGGTCCTGCGCCCGGGGGGCCTCGCACTCGTGCTCCTGCCCGACCGGCGGCGCACGTTCGACCGGGCGCGCCCGCCGACGCCCCTCGCCCACCTCGTCGAGGAACACCGCAGGGGCGTCACCGAGGTCGACGACGACCACATGGTCGAGTTCCTCACCCAGACCGGCGAGGGCGCGTCGTACACCGGGATCCCGTTCGAGACCGACGGTGAGCGGGCTGCGTGGTTCGATTGGCACCGCAAGCGATCCATCCACGTGCATTGCTGGACCGAAGACGAGTTTCTCGAGGTGTTGTTGCACGCGATCGCCACGATGGGCCACCGGTGGGAGTTCGTGGACGGCATCATCGCCGACGACGAGGGTGAGCACGGCATCGAGTTCGGCTATGTGCTTCGCAGGTCGACGCTGGCCTTCGATCCGAGCGAGCTCGCCGAACGCTTCGACGCAACGTGGCGCGCCTGGTGCGCCGAGCGCCGTGCCCTCCACACCCGCTGGGACGAAGCGGATCAGCGCCTGACGTCGTGCTCGACGGACATCGCCACCCTACAGACGCAGGTCGCGGAGCTCGAAGCCGTCGTCGCGCATCAGGATCGCCGTCTGGCCGTGTTCCGGCGGAGCCCGCTCTATCCCGTCCTCCGCCTGGCACAACGAGCCCGGCGCACTCGCTTCTTGTCGTAGCCGGCCGTCCTCAGGACGGTTGCGTACGACAAGAACGCGGAGCGGTCAGTCGGGCTCGGCGAACTCCAACACCGTCTCGACGAGGGTGCGCACGCCGAAGCCGGTGCCGCCCTTGGCGACGTAACCGTCGTCCGAATCCGCGCGCGCCGGGCCCGCGATGTCGAGGTGCACCCACGGGGTGTCGCCGACGAACTCCTGCAGGAACAACCCGGCGGTCAGCGCGCCGCCGTAGCGGCCGGACCCGGTGTTCTTGATGTCGGCCACATCGCTGTCGATGTCCTTGCGGTACTCCGTCGGCAGCGGCAGGTGCCACACCGCTTCGCCGGCCCGCTCCGCAGCCGCGCCCACGCGGTCGATCAGCGCGTCGTCGTTGCCCATGAGCCCGGCGATGGTGCGACCCAGCGCCACCATGCAGGCACCGGTGAGGGTGGCCAGGTCGATGACCGCGTCGACGCCGGCCTCGACCGCGAGCGACAGGCCGTCGGCCAGCACGAGACGTCCCTCGGCGTCGGTGTTCAGCACCTCCACGGTCTTGCCGTTGCGGATCTTGAGCACGTCGCCCGGTTTGATCGCCGATCCGCTCGGCATGTTCTCGGTCGTCGGCACGATCCCGACGACCTTCACGGCGGGTTCGAGCGACGGCAGCACCGACATGGCCGCCAACACCGCGGCGCCGCCACCCATGTCTGTCTTCATGGTCTCCATGCCGTCGGCGGTCTTGAGCGACAGACCTCCAGAGTCGAACGTGATGCCCTTGCCCACGAGCGCGAGCGTCGGCACCCGACGCTTCGAGGCGCGGCCGTCGGAACGGAGCGCACGAGGCGGCTCGTACACCAGCTCGATGAGCCGCGGCGGCTCTTCGCTGCCGCGCGCCACGCCCTGCAGACCGCCGAGGCCCATGTTGGCGATCTCCACCTCGTCGAGGACGGTGAGGGTGAGGCCCTCGCGCTCCGCGATCTCGCCCGCGACGTGAGCCAGACGCCGAGGTGTCATCGCACCCGCGGGCTCGTTGACGAGATCGCGCGCGAGCGCCACCGCGGCTGCGATGCGCTCGCCGCGCGCGACGCCGCGCTTCGCGGCCGCGCCCCGGCCGATGACAGTGACCGACTCCACCCGGCAGGGCTTGGCTTCGCGCTTGTAGACGCTGAACCGGTACGACGCCAACGCCGCGCCTTCGGCGATCGCCTGTGCCGCGTGGCCCTTCTCCAGCCCGCGCGGCGCAGCGTCGAGCAGCGTGGTGGCAACGCGCTTGTCGTGCCACGCCGCCTTCACGAGCGCGGCAGCCGCGCGGCGCAGCCCGTCGAGCGTCACCTCGTTGGCCTCCCCCAGGCCCACCGCGATCACCGTGTGGTCACGGCCGGGCAGCGCGCAGGTCTGCCCCAACTTCCCCTCGAAGCCGCGTTCGGCCAGGTAGCCGCGGTCGAGCGGGCGGGTGGCGCCCTTCGGCAGGCGCCGGCCCGCGAACACGGGGACGCCGAGCACCTGGGTGTCGGCGGGAACGTCGGTGTCGACGGAGCAGGCGATCGCCACGTCAGGTCCTCTCTCGGGTGGGCAACGAATGCTCCTCCTGCCCCCGCGCCATGGTCCAGAGCAGGTCGGACAAGCGGTTCAGGTACGCGACGACATGCGATCCGTCGGAGACGACGTCGACGCAGTGGCGCTCGGCCCGCCGCACGACGGTGCGCGCGAGGTCGAGCAGCGCGGCCGTGCGGTTCTGGCCGGGTACGACGAACTCGGTCGGTGGCTCGAAGCGCACGGTGAGGTCGTCGATCACCGGCTCGAGGGCGGCGACCATCTCCGCGGTGACGAGCGATGTGCCCGGCTCGAGCTTGTGCAGGTTGTCGGGCGCGGTCGCCAGCTCGGCCATCAGCACCCAGAGGTCGCGCTCGAGGCGGATCAGCAGCTCGTCGAGCTCGGACCCGCGCGCGCACTCGGCCCGCGCCAGCCCCAACACCGCCTGGGCCTCGTCGACCTCGCCGTACGCGGCGGGCCGGGGCGAGCTCTTGCGGACGCGTCCCCCGAACAGCAGGCCGGTGGTGCCGTCGTCGCCCTTCCGCGTGTAGATCCTCATGTCTCGCGATGGGTGAGGGTGGTCACAGCTCGATGCTCCTCGTGATGCGCACGGCGTCGAGCAGCCAGCGGTCGTGCGTCACCAGGAGGAGCGTACCTTCGTAGCTGTCGAGCGCCTCCTCCAGCTGTTCGATGGCCGCCAGGTCGAGGTGGTTGGTGGGCTCGTCGAGCACCAGGCAGTTCACGCCCTGAGCCATCAGCATCGCGAGGAGCGCACGGCTCCGCTCGCCCGGGGACAGCCGCTCGCCCGCCCGGAGGACGTGGTCGGGCCCGAGCGCGAACTTGGCGAGCAGCGACCGGGCCTCGTCGACCGCGTAGCCCGTGCGCGCCAGGAAGATGTCGAGCACGGTGCCCGCGCCCGCGAACAGGCCGCGGCCCTGGTCCATCTCGCCGACGACGACGCCCGGCCCGACGTGACGACGCCCCTCGGCCAGCGGGAGGCGACCCAGCAGGGCCTGGAGCAGCGTGGTCTTGCCGCTGCCGTTGGGCCCGAGCACGGCGACGCGTTCCTGCCAGCGGACCTCGAGGTCGATCGGCCCCAGCCGGAAGCCGGGGTGCTCCGGGCTCCCCTCGCCCCGCTGGATCACCGCGCCTTCCAGGCGGGCGACGACATCGCCGCTGCGCGCCTTTGGCGCCAACGTCACGTGCAGCTGCCAACCCTCCCACGGCTTCTCGACCGCCTCGAGCTGCGCCAGCTTCTTCTCGGTCGCGCGGACCTTCGACGCCTGCTTCTCGGTGCGATTGACGAAGAAGTCGCGTTGGGCCTTGTCGGGGTCGCGCGGCTTCTTCTTGGTGCGCCGCGCGCCTTCCTCCGCCCACGCCCGTTGCGTGCGCGCCCGGTCGACGAGACGCGCGCGCTCCGACCGGTACTTCTCGTGCGCCTCGTACTGCTGGCTGCGCGCCAGCTCGCGCGCCGCCACGTACTCGCTCCAACCACCTGCGAACTCCGTCGCCCGGTGCGTCTCCTCACCGATCTCCACGATGCGATCGACCGCGCGGTCGAGGAAGGCGCGGTCGTGGGAGACGACGACCACCGCGCCGACCAGTCCGGTCACAAAGCGCTCGAGCCGGTCGAGGCCGGCGAAGTCGAGGTTGTTGGTGGGCTCGTCGAGCAGGAAGACGTCGAAGCGCGCGAGCAGGATGGCGGCCAGCGCGGCGCGGGCGGCCTGACCGCCCGACAACGCACCCATCTCGACGCCCAGGCGGTCGTCGGCGAGGCCCACGTCGGCACACACCGCGCCGGCCCGCGCCTCGAGGTCGTCTCCACCCAGGGCGAGGAAGCGCTCGAGCGCCTCGGTGTACGCGTCGACGAGCGAAGGGTCGTGGTTCATCTCCGCCGTCAGCCGGTCGAGGTCGGCGCCGGCCGCGGCCACGCCCGTCCGCCGGGCGAGGTAGGAGACCAACGACTCGCCCGGGCGGGCGTCGGGCTCCTGCGGCAGATAGCCCACCGTCAGCGCCGCGGGGGCGCGCTCGACCCGCCCCTCGTCGGGGGCTTCGAGGCCGGCCAGGATGCGCAGCAGGGTCGATTTGCCGATGCCGTTCGGGCCCACGACACCGATGCGGCTGCGGGGCCCCACAGACAGCGAGACCTGGTCGAGGACCAGCTGCGCGCCCCGGTGACGCGAGACGCGGCTCGCCGTGAGCACGCCAAACCGTAGAGGGCAACTGCGGCCGGCCCACTACGCTTTTTCCCGATGGGATCCAGCAGCTTCCTCGACGCCGTGCGTGAACGCGTCGTGATCTACGACGGCGCCACCGGCACGACGTTGCAGGCACGCGACCTCAGCGCCGACGACTTCGGGGGCCCGTCGCTCGAGGGTTGCAACGAGGTCCTGGTCGACACCCGGCCCGACGTGGTGGCCGACTTCCACCGCGCGTTCCTTGACGTCGGCGTCGACGTGGTCGAGACCGACACGTTCGGCGGTTTCGCCACCGTGCTGGCCGAGTACCAGATCGCCGATCGGGCCTACGAGCTCAACGTCAAGGCGGCGCGCATCGCCAGGGAGGTGGCGTCGGGCTATCCGGGCAGGTGGGTGGCGGGCTCGATGGGGCCGGGCACCAAGCTCCCCTCGCTCGGCCAGATCCGCTTCGCCCCGCTGCGCGACGCGTACGAGGAGCAGGCCCGCGGGCTGCTCGATGGCGGCGTCGACCTCCTCCTCGTCGAGACCGTCTACGACCTCCTGCAGGCCAAGGCCGCGCTCGTCGGTTGCCGGCGGGCTATGGCCGCGACCGGGCGCGACGTCCCGATCCAGCTGCAGGTCACCATGGAGACCAACGGCCGCATGCTGCTGGGCACCGAGATCGGGGCCGCTCTCACCGCGCTCGAGGCGATGGGCCCCGATGTGTTCGGCCTCAACTGCGCCACCGGGCCCCGCGAAATGAACGAGCACCTTCGCCACCTGTCGCAGCACTCGCGGCTGCCGATCTCGTGCCTGCCGAACGCGGGTCTGCCTTCGGTGGTCGACGGGCGCACGCACTACGACCTCACGCCCGACGAGCTGGCCGATTTCCAAACCCGCTTCATCACCGATCTCGGCGTGTCGGTGGTGGGCGGTTGCTGCGGCACCACGCCCGAGCATCTGAGCCGGGTGGTCGAGCGTTGCCGCGACCTCACACCGGCCCGTCGCGAGCCGGCGCACGAGCCCGGCGCGGCATCGATCTACAGCGCGGTGCCGTTCGCCCAGGAGACGTCGTTCCTCGTCGTCGGCGAGCGCACCAACGCCAACGGCTCGAGGAAGTTCCGCGACGCGATGCTGGAAGCCGACTGGGACGGTTGCGTGCAGATGGCGCGTGAGCAGTTGAAGGAAGGCGCCCACGTGCTCGACGTGTGCGTCGACTACGTCGGCCGCGACGGCACCGCCGACATGGACGAGATCGCGTCACGCTTCGCCACCCAGGCCAGCGTCCCGCTGGTGATGGACTCCACCGAGCCCCAGGTGATGGAGGCGGGGCTCCAGTGGATCGGCGGCCGTGCCATCCTCAACTCCGCCAACCTGGAGGACGGCGAGGCGCCCGGCTCGCGGCTCGACCGGGTGATGAAGCTCGCCCGCGAGTACGGGGCGGCCGTCATCTGCCTGCTCATCGATGAGGAGGGCCAGGCGCGCGACGTCGAGTGGAAGCTGCGCGTCGCCCACCGCATCCACGACCTCGCGATCAACCGTTACGGCCTGTCACCCGGCGACATCATCTTCGACGCGCTCACCTTCCCGCTCTCGACGGGCGACGACGACCTGCGGGCCGACGCGATGGCAACCATCGAGGCGATCCGCCGCATCAAGGCCGAGCTGCCCGGCGTGTTCACCGTGCTCGGCGTCTCCAACGTGTCGTTCGGGCTCAAACCCGCGGCCCGCCACGTCCTCAACTCTGTGTTCCTGCACGAGTGCGTGGAAGCGGGCCTCGACGCGGCGATCGTGCACGCGGCGCGCATCATGCCTCTGAACCGCATCGACGAGCACCAGCGCCAGGTCGCGCTCGACCTCGTCTACGACCGCCGGCGCGACGGCTACGACCCGCTGCAGGAGCTGCTCGCGGTCTTCGAGGGCGTCGACACCACCACCGTCGAGAAGGAGGACCGCAGCGGCTGGCCCGTCGACGAGCGGCTCAAGCACCGCATCATCGACGGCGACCGTGAAGGCCTCGAGGCCGACCTCGACAACGCGCTCACCTCGCACACCGCGCTCGAGATCGTGAACGACGTCCTGCTCGAAGGCATGAAGGTGGTGGGCGAGCTCTTCGCCTCGGGCGAGATGCAGCTTCCGTTCGTGTTGCAGTCGGCCGAATGCATGAAGACGGCCGTCGCCTACCTCGAGCCCCACATGGAGAAGGCCGACCAGGGGGGCAAGGGCCGCATCGTGCTGGGCACGGTGAAGGGCGACGTGCACGACATCGGCAAGAACCTGGTCGACATCATCCTCACCAACAACGGCTACGAGGTGTTCAACCTCGGCATCAAGGTGCCGATCGCCGACCTCATCGCCAAGGCCGAGGAGGTCAGCGCCGACGCGCTCGGCATGAGCGGGTTGCTCGTGAAGAGCACGCTGATCATGCGCGACAACCTCGAGGAGCTGAACCAGCGCGGCCTCTCGACGCTCCCGGTCCTGCTCGGCGGGGCGGCCCTCACCCGCTCGTACGTCGAACGCGACCTGCGCGGCGTGTACGAAGGCCGCGTCTTCTACGGCAAGGACGCCTTCGAGGGCCTGCGCACCATGGAGCGGCTGATGACGCTCAAGAAGGGGGCGGGGCTCGACAGCGACCCCGAGTTCGGGCGCGAGCTGACCGGCCGCGTCCTGCCGAAGCGCGAGAAGCGCGAGGTCGACGCCTCCGCACTGCCCTCACGGTCACCCGACGTCGAGACCGACAACCCCGTGTTCGTGCCGCCGTGGCTCGGCTCGCAGGTCGTGAAGGGCATCTCCATCGACGAGATCGCCGCCTACCTCAACGAGACCGCGCTGTTCCGCAACCAGTGGCAGTTCCGGCCAGAAGGCGGCGTAGAGAAGGACGACGCGTTCAAGGCCCGCATCCGGCCGATCCTGCGCGAGCAGCTGGCCCAGGCCAAGACATCGGGGGTGTTGGTGCCGCAGGTCGTCTACGGCTACTTCGCGGCGAACGGCGAGGGGAACGACGTCGTGCTCTGGAAGGACGAGAGCCGCACGGCCGAGTGGATGCGCTTTCCGTTCCCGCGCCAGACGGTGGCACCGTTCCTGTGCATCGCCGACTTCTTCCGTCCGGTCGAGAGCGGCGAGACCGACTACGCCGCCTTCCACATCGTCACCATGGGCAATGCGATCTCGGAGGCCACGGCCGAGCTGTTCGAGGCCAACCGCTATCAGGACTACCTGTTGCTGCATGGGCTCGGCGTCGAGATGGCCGAGGCCCTGGCCGAGTACTGGCACCTGCGCATCCGCCAGGAGTGGGGCTTCGCCGCGGGCCTCTTCCGCCAGCAGTACCGCGGCGGGCGCTACTCGTGGGGCTACCCGGCCTGTCCCGACCTGGAGGACAACCTCAAGGTGGCCGAGCTGCTCGAGGCCGACCGCATCGGCGTCACCGTCGCCGAGGGCTTCCAGTACCACCCCGAGCAGACCACCTCCGCCCTGATCTGCCACCACCCCAAGGCCAAGTACTTCGTCGCGCGGTAACGCGCCACGCCCCACTCCGTGGGGCTAACTCCCGGCGAGCACGGCGCGGGCCACGAGGTCGGTGCCGAAGGCGGTGAGGATGGCGAGATACAGCAGGCCGGTAGCCGCCATCACCGCCGAGTAGGCGCGTTCGCGCAGCGCCAGGCGGGTGACGACGACGAGGGCGATGGTGCTGATCGCGCACGCGAGCCAGAACCAGCCGAGGACGCCGTTGTAGCCGTCGTCGATCGAGCCTCCGAGCACCTGCACCATCCCCGGCGGCCACAGCAGCGCCGCCACCTCGAATGGCCACACGTACCCGACCCAAAGGTTGAGCTCCTCGAGCGCGCCGCGCCCGAGACCGGGCTGCACGAGGTACCAGTGACCGAGCAGCATCGCGTCGGTGACCGCGCCGAGGAAGGCGGCGCCCACGAGCGTGCGCGCGACGGCGAGCACGTCGTTGCCGCCGGCGGCGAGACCCGCCGCCACCAAACCGATGGCGCCGATCGCAGGCGCGACAAGGTCGATCATCGGTGGGAACTCGAGCGCGTCCGGGTCGCGGCGCTCGGCGACGCGTGCACCGACCCTGGCCGCGGTTCGCGCCTCCCGCGCCCGCTCTCCCGCAACGCCCGCCTTGCGACGGACGACCGACACCCCGAGCGCGCCGAGCGCGCTCACGGCGACGAGCCCGGCGCAGACATCGCGGACCGCGACCGGCTGAAGCGCCTGCCCCGCGGCAACGCCTCCGGCGGCCAGCGTCGCGTAGACACCTCGCAACAGCCAGCCGTAGCCGATGCCGACCTGGCGCCGGCGGGTCGTGACCCACAGGAAGAGCAGGCCGCCGGTCGCCCACTGCAGGAGCACGGTCGCGGCGTCGAGACGGATCATCCGACCTTCACCTTCGCAGGTGCGGAGGTCACCTGCGGAGCTCTCGCCGAAGCGGGACCGCGCTACAGCAGACCGAGGATCGCGGCCCCGTCGACCGGGAGCGCCACCCCGCTGACGAAGCGGGTCGGTTCGGAGCACAGGAACGCGACGATGCGGCCGAAGTCGGCGGGGTCGCCGTGCACCCCCAAACCGCCGAGCTGCTTCATGCGGTCGGTCGCGTGCGGACCGGGGCACGCCAGGTTGAGCGTGATGCCGTCGGCGAAGAGGTCGGCCGACGCGGTCTTGGCCCACGCCCACAGGCCCGTGCGCGCGACGTTGGACAGCGCGAGCGTGGGGATGGGCTGCTTGACCGAGTACGAGGTGATGAGGCAGATCCGGCCCCAACCGCTCGCATGCATGTGCGGGACCGCGCTGCGCACGAGCCGCACCGAGGTGAGCAGGTTGGCCTCGACCGCGGCGCGCACCGCGTCGTCGTCGACGTCGAGGGCGCGACCCGGCGGTGGGCCGCCCGCGTTGGCGACCAGGATGTCGAGCCCCCCGAAGCGCTCGACCGCGGCGTCGACCAGTTGCCGAGGCACCTCGGGTCGGGTGACGTCGGCCACCACCGCGTGCACGTCACCGGGCATCCCCGCCGCGGCCTCCTTCAGCGCGTCCTCGCCGCGGGCGCAGATGACGACACTCGCCCCCTCCTCGCTCAGGGCCTGGGCGCTCGCCCGACCCAGGCCCTTCGAGGCGGCCGTGACCAGCGCGACCTTCCCGGCGATACCGAGCTCCACCCGCTACGCCTCCACCACGGCCAGGCCGTGGTCGACCCCGTTGATCGCCTCCGGACCGGCGGCGGTGGCCACCACGATGTCCTCGAGGCGCGCGCCCCATCGACCTTCGAGATAGATGCCGGGCTCAACCGAGAACGCGTGGCCCGGCGCGAGCGGCTCGCAGTTGCCAC
This sequence comes from Actinomycetota bacterium, assembly GCA_005888325.1. NCBI lineage: Bacteria > Bacillati > Actinomycetota > Actinomycetota bacterium. Next base: position 63,879 of record VAWU01000061.1, on the reverse strand, counting down.
CGACCAGGTAAGGGTCCTCGTGCTCCTCCAGCCCGATGCCGTGGCCGGTGCGGTGGATGAAGTGCGGACCGTAGCCGCCGTCGTCGATGAGGCGGCGGGCGACGGCGTCGACGTCCTCGCACGGCGTGCCCACCGTGGCGGCGTCGACCGCGGCGGCCTGCGCGGCCTCGAGCACGGAGTAGAGATCGCGGTACTCCGGCGGTGGCGCTCCGGTGAACACCGTGCGCGTGATGTCGGAGCAGTAGCTGTCGAAGGTGCCGCCGAAGTCGCACACGACCGGCTCACCCGCGGCGATGACGCGCCCGCCGGCGCCGTGGTGCGGGCTGGCCGAGTTGGGCCCGCTCCCCACGATGGCGAAGTTCACGCGCTGATGACCCTCGGCCACGAGCCGGCGCCCGATGTCGCGCGACACATCGGCCTCGGTACGACCGACGAGCGCGATGTCGCCCGAAACGAGCTGCGTGGCGACGCGATCGGCGGCCGCGGCGGCTCGCCGTAGGGCGGCGACCTCCTCGTCGTCCTTCACGGCCCGGAGCGGAGCCGTGACCCTCGACGCAACCGAGAAGCGCGCGGCCGGGAGCGAGTCCTGCAGGTCGAGCACGAACGTCGCCCAGGTGCGGTCGGACACACTAAGAGACGCGCGCGACCCCACCAGGTCGGCCACCAGTCGCACCGGGTCGTCGGTCTCGTCCCACGGCAACAGCGCGAACAGCTCCTCGTCGTGCTCGACGCGCGGCGCCTCGAGGCGGGGGACGACGAGAGTGGGGCGCGCGTCGGACGGGAGCACGAGCATGGTGAGGCGCTCGAGGGGCATGGCCTCGTAGCCGGTGAGCCACGGCAGGTCGGCGCCGAGCGACAGCAGCAGGGCGTCGACCCCGAGCTCACCCATGCGCGCGCGCACACGCTCGACGCGGGCCGCGCGCGCCCCCTCTCGCACTGGGCGGCTCACGCGTCGACCCCCGACAAGAGCACGGAGGACGGTTGGCGCCCTGCGGCGTCCGCGGCTTGCCGGGCGTGGTAGCTCGAGCGCGTCAGAGGCGATGCCTGCACGTGCGCGAAGCCCAAGCTCTCACCGAAGCGTCGCAGCTCGTCGAACTCCTCGGGGCGCCACCAGCGGTCGACGGGCAGGTGGTGCGCGGTGGGACGCAGGTACTGCCCGAGGGTGACGATGTCGACGCCGACGTTGCGCAGGTCGACGAGGGCCCCGCGCACCTCGTCGGGGCGCTCGCCCATGCCGAGGATCAGGCCCGACTTGGTGACGAGCCCGGCGGCCGCCGCCCGCCCGAGGACGGCCAGGCTGCGGGCGTAGGACGCCGACGGCCGGACCGCGCGCTGCAGGCGTGCGACCGTCTCCAGGTTGTGGTTCAACACGTCGGGCCGCGCCGCGAAGATCACATCGAGGGCGGCCGGCTCACCCTTGCAGTCGGGGACAAGCACCTCGATCGTGGTGCCCGGCGTGCGCCTGCGAACGGCCCGAATCACCTGGGCGAACCCCTCGGCGCCACCGTCGGGCAGGTCGTCGCGCGCCACGGCCGTCACCACCGCGTGAGCGAGACCCATGCGCGCCACCGCCTCCGCCACGTGTTCGGGCTCGAGCGGGTCGAGCGGCCCCGGGCGGCGCGTGTCGACGAGGCAGAACCCGCACGCGCGCGTGCACCGGTCGCCGTTGATCATGAACGTGGCGGTCCCGTCGTTCCAACACTCGAAGATGTTGGGGCAGCCCGCCTCCTCGCACACGGTGACGAGGTCGAGGCCCCGCATGGTCCGCCGGACGCTTCGGAACTCGGGTCCCATGTTCGCCTTCACCCGCAACCACGGGGGCTTGCGCGTCTCGATCGACAACGCCGACGGGTTGACGCGGGCGTCGCCGGCCGTCGCCGACACGTCGTGGCGCTCGACCGGGCCCCATCGCTGTGCGGCCCGCGCGATGACGGCGTCGACGACCTCGCGCATGGTCACGTCGACTCCCTCCGCCGCGAGCGACGTCACCTCCCTGTCGTGGATGCCACACGGCACGATGTACCGGAACATCGAGAGGTCGGGGTCGACGTTCAGCGCGAAGCCGTGCATCGAGCGGCCGCGTGTGAGCCTCACACCGATGGCGCAGATCTTGCGCGGCGGGCGCGCTCCGTCGAGGACCCACACCCCGGGATAGCCCTCGGCGCGGCCCGCATGCGGCAGGCCGAGATCGGTGAGGACGTCGATCACGAGCTGCTCCACGCCATGCACGTAGCGCGGCGTGGCGTCGGGGCCCATGGGCACACCGAGGATCGGGTAGCCGACCAGCTGGCCGGGGCCGTGGTACGTCACGTCGCCACCGCGATCGGTCTCGACCAGCTCGGCCCCCACCGACGCGGGCGGCACGAGCACATGGTCGAGCGAGGCGCGCACGCCGAGCGTGTAGACGTGCGGGTGCTCGAGGAGGAGCAGGTAGTCGTCCGCGTGCTCGAACAGGGCGTGCTGGAGCGCGTGCGCGTCGCGGTAGCGCACGCGTCCGAGCCAGCGCGCGTGCAGCACGCTCAGAGCTCCTGTGACCAGTCGCGCGTCTCGATGATGTCGCGGCACTTGGCCAGGAACGCCGACGCGTAGGCGCCGTCGTTGGCCCGATGGTCGAAGGTGAGCGCGAGCATCCCGACCGGGTGGACGGCGATCGAGTCGGAGCCGTCCGGCAGCTCGATCGCGACGGGCTTCTTCTTCACGCCGTCGGTGGACAGGATCGCCACCTGCGGCTGGTTGATCACGGGCGCGGTGATGAACGTGCCGAACGGGCCCGGGTTGGTGATGGTGAACGTGCCGCCCGAGATGTCGTCCGCGCTCAGCTGCTTGGAGCGGGCCTTGGCGGCGAGCTCCGAGACCTCGCGGGCGATCGCCGGCATGCGCATGTCCTGGGCGTCGCGGATGACGGGCACGAGCAGGCCCTCGAAGTTGAGGTCGACCGCGATCCCGAGATGGATGCGGTGGTGGACGACGAGCGCGTCGTCGCCCACCGACGCGTTCAGCTTGGGGAACTCGTGCAGCGCGTCGACGACCGCCCGCGCGATGAACGGCAGGTAGGTGAGGCTGAACCCCTCGCGCGCCTTGAACTCGTCGCGGACGGCGCGGCGCACCCGGTCGACGCGCTCGAAGTCGACCTCGATCGCGGTGAGCACGTGCGCCGACGTGGCCTTGGACCGCACCATGTGCTCCGCGGTGCGGCGCCGGATGTTGGTGAACGGCACCGTCTCGTCGTCGGTGCCTGGGCGGGCTGCGACCGGCACCGGTCGTTCCGGCTGCGGCTGCGGTGCCGGCTGTGCCTGCGGCGCCTGCGGTGCCTGCGGTGCCGGCTGCCTCTCGGGCGCGGGCGCCGCCACCGGCGCGGGCTCCGGCGAACGGGGGACCGCGGGTGCCGGTGCGGGCGCGGCCACCCCCGACGTCGTCCCCCCCTGGTCGATGTACGCGAGCACGTCGGCGCGCGTGATGCGACCGCCCTGGCCACTGCCCTCGATCTGGCCGGGCTCGAGGTCGTGCTCCTTGAGCAGCTTGCGGACGACCGGGGACAGCACGAGATCGCCGGCCCCGTCGCCGTCGTCGTCGTCCTCGCGGGGCGGCGACGGCTCCCGGGGGCGTTCATCGGTGGCGGGCGCGGCCGGCGCGGGAGCGGGTGGAGTAGGCGCGGGAGCGGGCGCGGCGGGCGGGGCGGGCGCGGGCTCCGCGGCCGGCGACGGCTCCGCGACGGGCGCGGATGCAGCACCTCCGGAGGGGGGCGCGTCGGCGATCACGGCCAGCCGGGTGCCGACGTCGACCGTCTCGCCCTCCTGCACGAGGATCTCGGTCACGTAGCCGCCCGATGGCGACGGCACCTCGGAGTCGACCTTGTCGGTGGAGACCTCGAAGAGGACCTCGTCCTCGGCCACCTGGTCGCCCACCTGCTTGAACCACTTGGTGATGGTTCCCTCGGTGACGGTCTCCCCGAGTTGCGGCATCGTGATGTCGGCCATCAGCCGTGCAGCCCCCTTCCCGTGAGTGCCAGCACCGCTTCGCCGAAGGTCTCCGACAGCGTGGGATGCGGCTGGATGAACTGTCCCGTCTCGTCGGGCGTCGCCTCCCAGTTCACGGCGAGGTAGCCCTGTCCGAGCTGCTCGGTGACCCAGGCGCCCACCATGTGCACTCCGAGGATGGGGCCCGCCCGTCCGTCGGCTTTCTTCTCGGCGATCACCTTCACCATGCCCTCGGGCTCGCCGACGATGAGCGAGCGGCCGTTGTGCGAGTACGGCATCTTCTTGACCACGACGTCGAGACCGGCAGCGCGCGCGTCCTGCTCACTCGGTCCTGCGAACGCGACCTCGGGATGGCAGTAGATGCACCAGGGCACCCTTCCGTAGTCGACGGGCACGGCCCGCTCACCCAGGATGTCCTTGATCGCGACGATGGCCTCCGCGAAGCCGACGTGCGCCAGCTGCGGGGTCGCCACCAGGTCGCCCACCGCGTAGACGCCGTCCTCACCCGTGCGCATGAGCCCGTCGACGACCACGTAGCCACGCGGATCGACCTCGACCGCGGTGCCGGCCAGGTCGAGCCCGTCGGACAGGGGCCGTCGACCGACCGACATCACGACGGCGTCGACCGTGACCGAGTCACCGCCGAAGTGCACGGTCGTGCCGTTCCCGCTCGGCTCGTGGCCGTCGACCTTGACGCCGGTGCGCACCTCGATGCCCCGGCGCTGGAACGATCGGGCGACCACGTTGACGATGTCGTCGTCACAACCCGGCAGCAGCTTCGGCAGGACCTCGAGCAGGGTGACCTGCACGCCGAGGTCGCTCATCATCGACGCGAACTCGCAGCCGATGGCGCCGCCGCCGACGACGACGGCCGAGGACGGCAACGCGTCGAGGTCGAGCACCTCGTCGGAGGTCATCACGATGCGCCCGTCGACGTCGAAGCCGGGAAGCGTGCGCGGCACCGATCCCGACGCGAGGATCACGTGCTCGCCCTTCAGCTCGCTCCCATCGTCGACGCGCACGAGCTTGCCCCGCGTGAGCGATCCCACACCCTTGATCGTCGTGATCTTGCGCGCCTTCATCAGGCCCTGCAGGCCTTTCCAGAGCGTGTCGACCACCTTCTGCTTGCGCGCCTGGCTGGCCGCGAAGTCGAGGCCCGGCTGGTCGGCCTGCACCCCGAACTCCTTGGCGCCGGCGACGGTGCGGAACACCGTCGCGGTCTCGAGGAACTCCTTGGCTGGGATGCAGCCGCGGTGGAGGCACGTGCCGCCCACCTTCTCCTTCTCCACCACCGCGATGTTGAGCCCGGCGTTGGCGCCGTAGAGCGCCGCGGCATAGCCGCCGGGGCCGCCGCCCACCACGACGACGTCGAACTGTTCGGCCGTTGGGACCACCTCCCGGGGAGCGGGACGCGCTCAGCCTACTGAGTGATCGGGAGTACGACGCGGGGCGGCCGCCCTGCGCATCACCTGACCGGGCCGACGTAGAGCCAGAGCGCGAACGCGACCAGGATGGCGAGGCCGGTGACGAGCGCGGCCACGATGAGCTTGCGCGTCGCCATGCGCTAGCCCGGGTCCCTCGGCAGGCGCCGGCGTCCGGCGAAGCCCGCGTCGGGCAGGTGCCACCACTCGATGTCCTCCTCACCCAACCGCCAGCAGATGAGGTAGACGACGCCGTCGGGCCCGCGCGCGTGGAAGTCGATGAGGCCCGCGTGGGGGTCGCGCACGATGATGTCGCCCGCGGCCAGCTCCGCGAGCGCGTCGCCGGCGCCCTCCCCCGGCTGCTCGTCGCCGTTCGTGCTCACCTTGGCGTGGGCGTCGGCCGCCTGCTTGATGCGCTCGACGAGCTCGCGCAGCTGCGGGAGGTAGGCCCGCGCCTCCTCCACGGTCCAAAAACGAACGTCGGGATGGGGCGACGACATGAGCGGTCACAGTGTGTCAGGGACGGCGCGCGCGCTTCCTACCCGGCTTCGTGTCGCGCCGGACCACCCTCACGGTGGTCGAGCGCGACAAGAAGCGACGGTGCGACGGCCGGCGCGCGCCGAGAGCACAGGCGAGGGGTAGCCTGGGCGCGCAAACGCAGGGGAGCTCGGGGCGCCGGGCTGAGAGGCGGGCACGACCGGCCCGCGACCCTTCATCGACCAGCCTGGTAATGCAGGTAGAGGGAGCGTCGTGGCGTCAGACCCACTGGTGATCGCGGGTCGGGAGTTCACCTCCCGCCTGTTCCTCGGCACGGGGAAGTTCCCCTCCAACGCCGCCCTGGGCGGCGCGATCGAGTCGACCGGCACGCAGATGGTGACGGTCGCCCTGCGACGGGTCGACCCGACGGCCGCCGACGGCGACATCCTCGACGCGATCGACGCCGAGCGGGTCGTGCTCCTCACCAACACGAGCGGGGCGGACGACGCGGGCGAGGCGGTGCGCCTGGCCCGCCTGGCCCGGGCCGCCGGCCTGCCCGACTGGATCAAGCTGGAGATCACGCCCGAGCCTCGCTACCTGCTCCCCGACCCGGTGGAGACGTTGAAGGCAGCCGAGGTCCTCTGCGCCGAGGGCTTCACCGTGCTCCCCTACGTCAACGCCGACCCGGTGCTGTGCAAGCGGCTCGAGGAGGTCGGCTGCGCCACGGTGATGCCGCTGGGCTCGTGGATCGGCTCGAACCAGGGACTGCGCACCAAAGCCGCGCTCGAGATCATCGTCGAGCAGTCGCTCGTGCCCGTGGTCGTCGACGCCGGCATCGGCGCGCCGTCGCAGGCCGCCGAGGCCATGGAGATCGGCGCCGACGCGGTCCTCGTGAACACGGCCATCGGCACCGCGGGCGACCCCGTGGCCATGGGCGCCGCGTTCAAGCAGGCGGTGGAAGCGGGCCGCGCCGGCTTCCTCGCGGGCCTCGCGGTCGCGGGCGGGGTCGCGCAGGCGTCGTCGCCCCTCACCGGCTTCCTCTCCTGACGATGCCGTCGAGCGGCGCGACCACGAGCCCGGTGCGGCTGGAGTCGCGTCCCGACCACGTGCCGCCCGGCACCGCGGCCGCCGACGTCGTCGCGACCGACGTCGACGGGTTGCGCAGGCTCGTCGACACGGCGGGCGCGGCCGACGTCGACCGGGCGCTCCGAGCGGCGCGGCCCACCTCGGCCGACTTCGCCGCGCTGCTCTCGCGGGCCGCCGCCGATCGCATCGAGGACCTGGCGCGCCGCGCCCACGAGACCACCGTGCGCCGGTTCGGCCGCACCGTGCGCTTGTTCGCGCCGCTCTACCTCTCCAACGAGTGTGTGTCGGTGTGCACGTACTGCGGGTTCTCGGCCGACAACGAGATCGCCCGCCGCACGCTGTCACCCGCGGAGCTGCTCGACGAGGCACGGGAGTTGAAGCGACGCGGCTTCCGCCATCTGCTGCTGGTGGCAGGCGAGCACGCCCGGCTCGTGTCGAAGGACTACCTGGTCGAGTGCGTTCGCACCCTCGCCCCCGAGGTCCCGTCGCTCTCCGTCGAGGTCCAGGTGTGGGACACCGCGACCTACCGCCGCCTCGTCGAGGCCGGCTGCGAAGGGCTCGTCGTGTACCAGGAGGCCTACGACCGCTCGACCTACGCGGCCGTGCACCTCAAGGGCAAGAAGCGCAACTACGACTGGCGGCTCTCGGCACCCGACCGTGGGGCGGAGGCGGGCATGCGCCACCTCGGCATCGGCACCCTGCTCGGCCTGCACGCCGACTGGCGGGCGGAAGCGATCGCGGTCGCGACCCACGCCCGGGCTCTCGTCCGGCGATGGTGGCGTTGCGACGTCACCGTCGCGCTCCCACGTCTACGTCCCGCGGCGGGTGGGTTCGAGCCACGCGATCCCGTCGGCGACCACGAGTTCGTGCAGTTGCTGTGCGCGCTGCGGATCCTCCTGCCCGACGTCGGTCTCTCACTCTCGACGCGCGAGCCCGCCGCGTTCCGCGACGCGCTGGTGCCGCTCGGAGTGACGCAGCTCTCGGCCGGGTCGCACACCGAGCCGGGGGGTTACGCGTCCCCGAGCGACGCCGAGGCCCAGTTCGAGATCAGCGACACCCGCTCGCCCGCCGAGGTCGCGGCCATGCTGCGCGGCGCCGGTTACGACCCGGTGTGGATGGACACCATCGGGCCCCGTCGTTAGGCGCTCAGAACGGCAGGCGGTTGCGCAGGAGCTTCGGCAGCGCGGCCGCGCCCTGCACGGGATGGAAGTTGTCCGACGCCTCGGTGAGCCGGCCTACCTCGTCGGCCCCGAGCACGATGTCGGCAGCCGCCGCGTTCGACTCCAGTTGCGACACCTTGCTCGCCCCCGGGATGGCCACCACGTTGTTGTGGCTGATGACCCACGCCAACGCGACCTGCGCGGGTGTCGCGTCGTGGGCCTTCGCCACGTCGCGCAGGGCGTTGATCAGGTCGTGGGCGCGCTCGAGGTTCTCGGGCAGGAACAGCGCGTTGGAAGCACGGGCCGCGCCCTTGGGCGGGTTGGTGGCGTCGTACTTCGCCGAGAGCAGGCCCTGGCCCAGCGGGCTGTAGGCGATGACGAGCCGGTCGTTGGCCTGGGCGAACGGCACCAGCTCGCGGTCGGGCTTGCGTGCCACCAGGCTGTACTGCACCTGGTTCGACAGCACGGGCGATCCGAGCGAGCGCTCCGCCGCCTGCCACTGGGAGAGCGAGAAGTTGCTCACACCGACGTGGTCGACCACACCGGCCTTCTGCAGCCGGCGCATGCCGTCCATCTGCGGGCCGATCGGCATGACCGGGTTGGGCCAGTGGATCTGGTAGAGGTCGATGGTGTCGGTCTGCAGCCGCGCCGCGCTCCTTCGACCCCGCTGCTCGACGATCGCCGCGAGCGGCATGGCCGGAAAGACCTTGGTGGCGAGGAAGGCGTCCTTGCGGCGCTCGCCCAGGACGCGGCCGATGATCCGCTCCGACTCCCCGAAGCCGTAGATCTCCGCGGTGTCGATGAGGGTGATCCCGAGCTCGAGGGCGCGCTCCAGGATGCGGACCGCCTCCTCCCGGGCATAGTCGTCGCCGTAGCCCCACTCCCGTGACCCGAACTGCCAGGTCCCCAGGCCGATGGCGGAAAGACGTGTTCCGTTGACTTCGACAGAGCGCATGCGACGAGCCTAGGCCCGCGGCCGGCGCATCTGAAGGGCTACTTGGGGGGCATGCGGATGGCGCCGTCGAGGCGGATGACCTCGCCGTTCAGCACCGAGTTCTCGCAGACGTGGCGGACGAGCGCGGCGTACTCGGACGGCCGGCCGAACCGCTTGGGGAACGGGATGTTGGAGGCGAGCTGGCGGCGGGTCTCCTCCGGGGCCATCGCCATCATCGGCGTGTCGAACGTGCCCGGTGCGATGGTGACGACGCGGATGCCGACCGCCGAGAGGTCTCGGGCCGCGGGCAGCGTCATGCCCACCACCCCGCCCTTCGACGCGGAGTACGCGAGCTGGCCGATCTGCCCGTCGAACGCGGCGACCGACGCGGTGTTGATGATCACGCCGCGCTCGTCATCCTCGAGCGGCTCGGTGACGGCCATCGCGGACGCGGCCAGGCGCATGACGTTGAACGTCCCGATCAGGTTGACGCGGATGACGAAGTTGAACGCGTCCCAGTCGTGCGGCGAGTTGTCGCGGTTGATCACCCGGCCCGCCCAGCCCACGCCCGCGCAGCTCACCGTGACGCGCAAGGGCGCGCCCTCAGTGGCGACCTTTACCGCGGCCTGCACCTGTTCGACGTCGGCCACGTCCGCGACCGCGTACCGCGTGCCACCTCCGAGCTCGGCCGCCAGCGCCTTCGCCCTCGCCTCGTCGCGGTCGACGATGGTCACCGTCGCGCCCGCCTCGGTGAGCATGCGGACGGTGGCCTGCCCCAGGCCCGAAGCTCCACCCGTCACCAGCGCGGCTGCCCCTTGGATCTGCATGGCGCGGCACTCTACGCGTCTCTCGGGAACCAGACCGCGCCGACCGGCCGTCAAACCTCCAGCCGAACAGGAGGTGGGACATGCGCCGGGCACTCGTCGCGGTGATGGTCGTCGGAGTGGCAGTGGTGGCGGGCGCGGGACCCGCGCTCGCGTGCGGTGGGCTCATCGGCCGCAACGGCGCCGTGAACCTGGGCCGGACCACAACGCTCGCCGCGTATGCCGCCGGTGTCGAGCACTACGTGACGGCGTTCGAGTTCAACGGAGCCGGCGGTGAGTTCGGCTCCATCGTGCCGTTGCCCGGGGTGCCCACCAACGTGGAACGCGGAGGCGACTGGACCCTGCAGCGCCTGGTGCGCGAGGTCACCCCCATCGAAGCGACCAACGGCCGTGCCGACCTTCAGCTCACGGGGGCCAAGGCGGCGACGGCGCGCGAGCTGATCAACACCCGGATCGATGCGCTCGACCTCACCGTGCTCGAGGGCGGCGGCAAGGCGGTGGGCGACTGGGCGCGCGAGCACGGCTTCCTGCTGCCGCCGGACTCGCCCGAGGTGCTCGACTTCTACGCCGAGCGCAGCCCCATCTTCCTGGCCGCTCGCTTCAACGGCGCAGCCGCCGCGAGTCGGGGCACGTCCATCGGCGACGGCACGCCCATCCACCTCACGATCCCGACGCCCAACCCGTGGGTGCCCCTGCGCATCCT
>VAWU01000061.1:0-53282 GCA_005888325.1 Actinomycetota bacterium | reverse complement strand
CCCGGTCGAGGCCGACGTCTTCCTGCTCACCGAGCACCAACCGGCGCTGCTCCCAGTGGGCAACAACGCGGGCTTCGAGCTCGAGCGGTCGGAGAGCGCATCGGGCTCGCTCCTCTCCGACCTGCGCGCCGACAAGGGAATGGAGTGGATGCCCTCGTCGATGTGGCTGAGCTACCTGAAGATCGACACCCCCGCACGCGTCCTCAAGTACGACCTCGCGGTCGACGCGAGCGGCTTCTCGCCTTCGCCCCGGGCCGCGGGCCTACCCGGCGCGCTCCTGCCGCCGATCGCGGCGAAGACCGCAGTCGACGGTGCGCTCGTCGTGACCCTGTTCGTCGGGGCCGCCGTCCTGCTGCTGGGGGCCTACTTCGTCGGCCGTTCGGGTCGCGCTCGCCTCCGGACGTGAGAGCTCGACCCACGCGCGCGTGGCGCGCGGTGGTGGCCACCGTGTTCGTCGCCTCCGCCGCGGCCGGGTGTGCGCGGGGGTACGCGGCCGAGCCGCCGCCATTGCGGGACCGCACGATCGAGCTGCGCGTTCACCACTCTCGTTTCATCCCGTCGCTCGTTTCCGTCCCTGCCGGCTCCCACGTGCGCTTCGTCGTGCGCAACGACGACCCCATCGACCACGAGCTCATCGTGGGTGACGCGAGCGTCCAGCTGCGTCACGAGCGAGGCACCGAGGCGTGGCACCCGCCGCGGCCCGGTGAGGTGTCGGTGGCCGCGGGCGCGCTGGCCACGACCACGTTCACGTTCCTCACCACGGGGACGACGGAGTTCGGCTGCCACATGCCCGGCCACTACGCCTACGGCATGCGGGGTGCGGTGACCGTCACCCGCTGACGGCGGACGCTCGACCCCAGCCGTCGACGACTGCGATCAGCTCGAGCAGCTCGTCGATGACCGCGTCGGGCTCGACGTCGTACGCGGGCACCCCCGGGTTGCGGCGCAGCACCGTGCGCATGCCCGCCCGCCCGGCGCCCACCACGTCGTCCCACGGCCGGTCGCCGACGAACACCGCGCGCCCGGGCCGCTCGACGTCGAGCGCGCGCAACGCCGCCTCGAAGGCGGAGGTGTGCGGCTTCTGGAAGGGCATCTCACTCGTGTAAAGGCGGGCGTCGATCAGCTCGGCCAGACCGTCGCGTTCGAGGAAGCGCTCATGGAACGCGCGGGGCCAGTGCGTGTTCGAGAGCAGCCCGATGCGCAGTCCGCGCTCGCGGAGCGCGCGCAGCGTCGGCGCGGCGGCGGGGTCGTGGGCGACGTGCTCGGTCCAGGCATCGAGGTGGCGCACCGCCGCCTCCTCGAGCAGGGCCTCGGCCACGTCGAGCCCGATGCGGGCGGAGCCCGCCGCCATCAGCTCGCCGAGGGTGGTGCTGCGTTGGTGGGTCGCGGTCGTGGCCCAGAACTCCTCCTCCACCGCGACGAGCGCGGCCGTGACCTCGTCCTCGCGCTCGGGCGCCAGGTGACGCGCGGCCAGGCGCCACGCGTCCACCAGCTCGGCCGGCACGAAGCGCGAGAGCGTTCCGCCCCAGTCGAAGATCACCGCCTCGATCGCCACGCGCCGCGACGGTAGCGGGGCGGTGGCGGGTCAGGACGTGGCGGCGACGCTGGCCCGCGAGGCCTCCAGCCACACCTCGAGCTCGTCGGGCGGCAGGGGCGGGCTCAGGTAGTTGCCCTGCGCGAAGTCGCACCCGAGCGCGTGCAACCGCCCCCACGTGACCTCGGACTCGACGCCTTCGGCCACCACCCCCAGGCCCAGGTTCCTGGCCAGGTCGATGGCCGAGCGGACGATCGTGGCGTCGCTGTCGTCGACGTCCATCTCCATGACGAACGACCTGTCGATCTTGATCGCGCGCACCGGCAGCCGCTTCAGATGTGCGAGCGACGAGTAGCCGGTCCCGAAGTCGTCGATGACGAGGCTCAGGCCCATGCGGTAGAGGCGACCGATCACGTCCATCGCGCGGTGCGGGTCGGCCATGATCGAGCTCTCCGTGATCTCGAGCTCGAGCGCGTCCGCCGGGAGGCGCCAACCCTGGAGCAGGCGCTCGATCTCGTCGGGCAGGCCCACGTCGTGGAGGTTGCGCATGGAGAGGTTGACCGACACCGGGAAGTCGTGGCCGGCCTGGCGCCACGCGTGACGCTGGCGCAGCGCGGCCTTCAGCACGAAGGCGGTGAGCGGCTGCATCAGGCCGGTGTCCTCGGCCATGCGCACGAACTCGTCGGGCGCCACCACCCCGTGCTGGGGATGGTGCCAACGCAACAGCGCCTCGACCGCATGCACCTGGCGGGTCCGCATGTCGACGATCGGCTGGTAGCGGACGAGCAGCTCGCCGGCCGCGATGGCCCGCCGAAGATCACCCACGAGCGTGAGACGCCGCCGGCTGTTGCGATCGTGCTCCGCGGCGTAGACCTCCACGCCCGTCGCCGACCGCTTGGCCACGTACATCGCCACGTCGGCGCGCTGCAGGAGCGTCGGCGCATCTTCACCGTGCTCGGGCGAGAGCGCCACACCGATGCTCGCATCGGCCTCCACGGTCAGGCCGTCGAGCGAGTACGGCTCGGACAACGCCTCGCGGATCTTCTGCGCGACCGCCACGGCCGCCTCGATGCCGGGAACCGACGGGAGCAGCACGGCGAACTCGTCGCCGCCGAGCCGGGCCACCGTGTCGTCGTCGCGCAGCGCCGCCTGCAGCCGAGGCCCGATGTCGCGCAGGAGCAGGTCGCCGCTGTGGTGGCCGAGCGTGTCGTTGATCTCCTTGAAGCGGTCGAGGTCCATGACCATGACGGCCGCGTGCGTGCCGCGGCGCGCCGCCGCGAGCACCGCCTGTTGCGTCCGGTCGTAGAAGAGAGTCCGGTTGGGGAGGTCGGTCAGCGCGTCGTGCAGTGCCTGGTGCTCGCTGTCGATCGTCTGCCGGTTGAGACGACGCGACGCGCCGTAGACGATGTGGAAGAGAACCACCCACAGCAGGGCCAGGCCCGCGAACAGCAGGACGTAGAGCCGCGCGGTGTCCCGTGCGATGGCGTCCGCGACGGGCTGGTACGGCAGGTAGATCTCCAGCGCGCCCGCGGGCTCCTGCACCCCGCCGAACGTGACCGGGACGTAGACCTCGAGGAGGTGGCCGAGCGCGGCGTCACCCGGCGCGCCGACCTCGGTCTTGTCGTTGATCTTCGACGAGGACGTCCCCGCGAGCGCGGCGTCGAGCCTCGCCTCGTCGCCGGGCGGAGTGCGGCTACCGATGAGCGACGCTTCCGACGAATAGACGATCGCGTGGGTGCGGTTCCAGATGTTCAGACGGGTGACCGCTCGCCCCAGCACGCCGTCCTTCAGCTCGCGATCGAGCCGGCGCAGGGCCTCGGGGGGCAGTCCGTCAGAGACGCTCGCCGTCGTCAGCTGCGACTGGATCGCCAGGCGCGAGGCGAGCTCGGCGGTGCGCTCCGCGCTCTCGAGGTTCCGGTCACGGATGACCCGCGCCACGCTGCCCGCCAGCACCACGCCGAGCGCGGCGATGAGGACGAGGCTCGTCAAGGCGAAGCTCGCGATCAGACCCGGACGGCGGACAGGCGAACTCATGGGTCAGGTCGTAGATCGGCATCGCCTGTCCTCGCCTGTTGACCAAATCTCCCCTACCTGATCGGGCCACTCCCCCGCCCATCGTCTCTCTCCCGGCTACCGCCGCAGCTCGTCGAGCTCGGCGACCAGCCGCTTGGGGGCCACCATGCGGTAGGCGTCCTCGACGATGCCCGCCAGCTCCTCCCAGTCGGGGTCGACGTCGAGCCGAACGCCGAGCCAACCCCGGTGGCCGACGTAGGGAGGGACGAAGAACCGGTCGGGCTCCTCGTCGACGAGCAGGTCCTGCGCACCGGGGGCGGCCGCGCACCAGATCGCCAGGCGACCGTCGCCGTGGTGGTCGTCCATGTACGTGACGAAGGTCTTCTTGTCCCGCACGAACCAGGTCGGCGCGCCGTGGCTCAGCCGCTCCGTCGCCTCGGGGAGGGCCAGGCACAGCGCACGTATGTGCTCGAGCGCATCGTCTTCCGGACTCATCGGCTCATCTTCCAACATCCGACCACGACCCCACGGCCGAAAGGACGCGACCGCGTTCGGGCAGCGCACGGCCCCGTGGAACATGCACTACCTGTCGATGTGGACTGATCCGGCCGACGCCGAGCGCAACATCGCCTACACCCGGGCCATCGCATCGGCCATGAAGCCGTGGACGACCGGCCGTGCCTACCTCACCTTCCTCGGCGACGAGGGCGCGGGGCGGGTGGAGGCCGCGTTCGGCCCCGAGAAGTTCGCCCGTCTGCAGGCGCTCAAGCGGAAGTGGGACCCCGAGAACCTCTTCCGCCACAACCAGAACATCCCACCGGCCACGCAGTAGGAGGACGCAGGGGGGAACGGAGGGGGCGGGGAGGGGGGCGTCGCCGCGCTCACACGCGCGGCGCCCCCCATCCTCCGCCGCCGGGCGTCAGCATCCGCAGCACGTCTCCCGCCCGCAACTGGATCGTGCACTTGTCGCCCAGTCGCTCGGCCGTCGCCTCGTCGCCGCCGGGCAACAGCCAGTTCTCGCCGACGGCGCCCGGCTCCCCGCCGGCGAGACCCCACGGCCACGACACGCGGCGCTCGGTGATCAGCGACACGGTGACGTCTTCGAGCACCTCGAGGTCGCGCTCGATGCCCTCGCCCCCGGCGTGACGGCCCGCGCCGCCGCTCCCGCGCCGCAGCCGGTAACGCAGCACACGCAACGGGAACGAACGCTCCAACGCCTCGATCGGCGTGTTGCGCGTGTTGGTCATCGCGGTGTGGACCCCGCTCATGCCCGCGCCCATCGGTCGTCCGCCCTGGCCGCCGGCAACCGTCTCGTAGTACACCCAGCCCGCGCCCCCCATGAGCACGTTGTTCATCGTGCCCTGACCCGCGGCGCCGACGCGATCGGGCGCCGCCTGCGCGAGGGCACCAAGGCACACGTCGGCCACCCGCTGGCTCACCTCGACGTTGCCCGCGCCGACGGCGACCGGCGGACGGGCGGCCACGATCGTGCCGGGCGGTGCGATGACGCGCACGGGTCGCATGGCGCCGCCGTTGGCGGGGATCGTGGGGTCGGTGGCCGATCGCAGCGCGAACGCGACGGCGCTCACGGTCACCGCCTCGACGGCATTCACGTTGCCGGCGCGCTGCGCGTCGGTGCCGGTGAAGTCGAAGGTGGCGGTGTCTCCCGCGATCGTCAGTGTGCACACGACGCGCGCCGGCCGTTGCTGGGCCGGCGCCGGTCCGCACGAATCGAGCACGTCGTCGAAGCGCCACGTGCCGTCCGGCAGCGCCGCGAGTGCGGCGCGCATGCGCCGCTCGCCGTAGCCGGTGATCTCCGCGAGCGGCGCGTCGGCGAACCCGGCCAGCCGCTCGACACCGACCACGTTGGCCCCGCGCTGGGCGTCGAGGTCACCGCGGCGCTCCTCGGGCGTGCGCGAGTTGGCGAGCAGCACCGCCTCGACCTCGTCGGTGAGGCGCACCGGCGGGAGGCGGAGGCCCTCCTGGAACACCTCGACCGCGTCGGCCGGGATCGAGCCCGGTGCCATCCCGCCCACGTCCGCGTGGTGGGCCCGGTTGGCTGCCCAACCGACCAGACGGCCGGCGGCGGTGAAGCACGGTGCGACCAGCGTGAGGTCGTTGAGGTGGGTGCCACCCGCGAAGGGATCGTTCAGGAGCACCTGGTCGCCGGGTCGCAGCGAATCGCCGAGGGCGTCGATGGCGGCGCGCACCGACGCCGGCATCGAGCCCAGGTGGACCGGGATGTGCTCGGCCTGCACGAGCAGCTCTCCCTCGGCCGTGAAGAGCGCGGCGGAGCAGTCGGCGCGCTCCTTGATGTTGGGGCTGAACGCAGCGCGGCGCAGCACCGCGCCCATCTCCTCGGCCACCCCGGTGAGGCGCGCGATCAGGATCCGGAGCGCCGCAGGATCCACGCGCCTCCTTCGTCGACGTCGGCCCGCCAGCCCGCGGGGACCCACACCGTGCAGTCGGGCTCCGCGATCACCGCCGGCCCGACCCTGGCTCGTCGTTCCACGCCCGGTGGGCCCAGCTGCCCCAGGTCGAGCGGGGCGGGGCGTCGGGCGCGGGCCCGGAGCGCGACCACCTCGACCGGTGCGTCGCCGCGGGCCCACCCGTTGCGACGCCGGTGCTCCTCGTGGAAGTCGCTCAACCGCGCCACGGTGAGCTCGTGGCTCTGTCCCGCGTAGCGGCAGTCGAGCGCGGTCGCGACATCCGCGTCGCGTCCACCGACCGCCGCGAGTGCCCGGTCCGACAGCGCTGCGAGCGCGGGCTCGAGGCCGTCGAGCGATGCGACCGGTGGCCAGGACTGCACGAGATCGCGTTGGCGAGGTGAGCACAACAGACCGACGGCCGAGAGCACACCGGCGCGGGGTGGTACCACGACCGCGGCCATGCCCAAGGCTTCCGCGATCGCGCACGCGTGCAATGGCCCGGCGCCACCGAAGGCGACGAGGGCGAGGCCGGCGGGGTCGACGCCGCGCGCGACCGACACCATGCGCGCGGCCTGCTCCATCGCCGCGTCGACCACGGCGACGACACCCTCGGCGCCGACGCCGGCTGCGGCGAGGGCACGCACGGCCGCGTCGCGGTCGAGCCGCCCGAGGTCGGGGAACGTCGCGTCGGGGTCGATGCGGCCGAGGACGAGATCGGCGTCGGTCACGGTCGGCGCGCCACCACCCCGGCCGTAGCACGCGGGCCCGGGGTCGGCACCCGCGCTCTCGGGCCCGACGACGAGCGCGCCACCGGCGTCGATGCGGGCCACCGAGCCGCCGCCGGCACCGATGGTGTGGATGTCGAGCGCGGGCAGGCGGATCGGGAAGCCCCCCGCCACCCGGCCCGGCGCGGGCTCGGGCACGCCACCCAGCACGAGGCACACGTCGGTGCTCGTGCCGCCCATGTCGAAGGTGACGGCATCGGGGAACCCGGCCGCGGCCGCGGCCAGCGCGCCCGCGCGCGCGCCGGCCGCCGGCCCGGAGAGCAGCAGCGCGGCCGGCGCCTCGGCCGCTTCCGCGGCAGGGACCAGACCGCCGGCCGACGTCATCACGAGCACCTCGTCCGCGAGCCCGTCGACCGCCTGCACGTAGGGACGGCAAGCGGGGCGCAGGTAGGCGTTGACGACGGTCGTCACCATGCGCTCGTACTCCCGGAACTCCGGGGACACGTCGCTCGAGCACGTGACGTCGACGTCGTCGCGGGCACGCACGCGCGCTTCGACGCGGCGCTCGTGACGCCCGTCGAGGTCGGCATGGAGGAGGCAGACCGCGACCGCCTCGGTTCCCTCGGGGAGTGGCGGCACCGCGTCCGAATCGAGCGGCACCACCTCGCGACCTGTCGCGTCGAGGCGACCTCGCGCCTCGAGCCGGCGCGCGCGCGGCACCAGTGGGTCCGGCCGTTCCACGCCGATGTCGTAGAGCGAGGGACGGTCCTGCCGGGCGATCTCGATCACGTCCGCGAACCCCTCGTTCGTGATCAGCGCGACCGAGGCACCTCGTCGTTCGAGCAGGGCGTTGGTGGCGACAGTGGTGCCGTGCGCGAGCAACACCGGACGCGCCTCGAGTGCAGCGGCCACCGCGCGGCTCGGGTCGCTCGGCGTCGAGAGGAGCTTGACGACGCGTCCGTCGTCGAAGACGACGTCGGTGAACGTGCCACCCGTGTCGGCTCCGCAACGGCTCACGGCGACGCGCCCGGGTCGACGACCCACACGTCGTCACCCAACTGGTCCTGCAGTGAGCGCACCTGCCGCCCGGCGCGCACGTCGTTCCCGTCCCACACGGCAACCGCCTCGTCCGCGTGCCGGGCCAGCCAGGCGTCGCGTCGCGCGAGCGCGCCACCCGCGGCCTGCTTCGTCTCCGGGCGACGCCTCTGCAGCAGCACCTGGTCGCGCGCGCCTTCGAGCAACTGCGCGTAGCGGGCCCGGCTCGCCGCCGGCCAGACCGCGTCGGGGTCGGGGTACGGCAGCACGGCGACGTAGGGCACGCCCGCGGCGGCGGCCGCCTCCGCGCCGAGCTGCTCGGCTCCAAGGCCGAGGCCGGTCAGCACCACGAGGTCGTCGTGCATCTCGCGCTTGGCCGCGAGGATCTCGATGAGCCGGGCAAGCGCGCGGCGGGCCACGGGATTGTCGTCGTAGCCGCCGAGCTCGGGTGGGCGCATGCCGGCCACGACCAGCCGGTGGCCCTCGGGCACGCGATGGTCCTCATCGTGGCGGCCGACGGCGTCGGCGGGCCCCAGGTCGACGGGCGTCCCGGTGCCTTTGCGGCCCGCCTGCGTCTGGGCGGCCTCGACCGCCAGCCGGTCGACGAGATCGTTCATCGGGTCGTCGCTGTGGCCCTTCACCCAGGTGAACCGCACCCGCTGGGGATCCGCCCGGTACGCGTCGATGAGCGGCTCCCACAGGTCGCGATTGGCCACCGGCTTCTTGGCCTTGTTGAGCCACCCCCTCGCCAGCCAACCCTCCCACCACCGGTCGCGAAAGCAGTTCACGACGTACGTCGAGTCGCTCACCACCTCGATCGGGCTCTCGAAGCTCCGCACGGCCTCCAGGGCCGCCTTGACCTCCATGCGCTGGTTGGTCGAGCGCGCCTCCGACCCGCTCGCGAACGGGCCGTCGCGCACCGCCCAGGCCCACCCTCCCGGGCCGGGGTTCCCCACGCAGGCACCGTCGGTGTAGACGACCGTGGTCACCCGTCGATCTTCCCGCGCCGAGTGACGCCGGGACGGCTTTTGCGCCCGAGATCGCAGGAGGCGCGAGCATAAGGACCGTGATCTTCGACGGGTTCTCGAAGCAACTGCCCGACATCGACGCCGAGGAGACCGCCGAGTGGGTCGACTCGTTCGACGCGGTCCTGGAGAGCCAGGGGAAGACGCGCGCCCAGTTCCTGCTGCTCAAGCTGCTCGAGCGGGCCCGCGAGCAGCAGGTGGGCCTGCCCGCGCAGGTGTCGACCCCCTACATCAACACGATCCCGCCCGAGCAGGAGCCCTGGTTCCCCGGCGACGAGCACATCGAGCGGCGCATACGCGCCTTCATCCGCTGGAACGCGGCGGTGATGGTCAGCCGGGCCAACAACCGAGCGCCGGGCATCGGCGGTCACCTGGCGACGTTCGCGTCGAGCGCGTCGCTCTACGAGGTCGGCTTCAACCACTTCTTCCGCGGCAAGGACAACGGCCAGCCCGGCGACCAGGTGTACTTCCAGGGACACGCCGCGCCGGGCATCTACGCGCGCGCGTTCCTCGAGGGCCGGCTCACGACCGACCACCTCGACCATTTCCGCATGGAGATCGGCGGTGACGGCCTGTCGAGCTACCCGCACCCGCGCCTGATGCCGGAGTTCTGGGAGTTCCCGACGGTGTCGATGGGCCTCAGCCCCATCAACGCGATCTACCAGGCCCGCTTCAACCGCTACCTGCTCAACCGGCGCATCGCCGACACCAGCCGCTCGCGTGTCTGGTGCTACGTGGGCGACGGAGAGTGCGACGAGCCGGAGTCGCTCGGCGCGCTCTCGATCGCGGCGCGCGAGCAGCTCGACAACCTCATCTTCGTCGTCAACTGCAACCTGCAGCGCCTCGACGGCCCCGTGCGCGGCAACGGCAAGGTCATCCAGGAGCTCGAGGCCGTGTTCCGAGGCGCGGGTTGGAACGTCGTCAAGGTCATCTGGGGCTCGAAGTGGGACGAGCTCCTCGCCCGTGACACCGACGGCGTCCTGCTCAACAAGATGAACACGACGGTCGACGGCGAGTTCCAGAAGTACGCGGTCGAGAGTGGCGCCTACATCCGCCAGCACTTCTTCGGTCCCGACCCGCGGCTGCGGCGCATGGTCGAGCACCTGTCCGACGACGACCTGCGCAACCTCCCGCGCGGGGGGCACGACTACCGGAAGCTCTACGCCGCGTACAAGACCGCGGTCGAGCACGAAGGGGCACCGACCGCGATCCTGGCCAAGACCATCAAGGGTTGGACCCTCGGGCCCGACTTCGAGGCGCGCAACGCCACCCACCAGCTCAAGAAGATGACGAAGGACGAGCTGCTCACCTTCCGCGACCGGCTGTACATGCAGGACCAGATCCCCGACGAGGCGTTGGAGGCGAAGGAGCCCCCCTACTTCCACCCCGGCACCGACTCACCGGAGTACGAGTACATGATGCAGCGCCGTCGCGCGCTCGACGGTTCGCTGCCCCGCCGGGTGACCCGGGCCAAGCCCATCCCCCAACCCGCACCCGACATCTTCACCGAGTTCAACGCGGGCTCCGGGAAGCAGGCCGGCCGTGTCGACGACGATGGTGTTCACGCGGCTGCTGCGCAGCCTGTTGCGCGACGACGACATGGGCGCGCGCGTGGTGCCGATCATCCCCGACGAGGCCCGTACGTTCGGCATGGACGGCCTGTTCAAGGAGGTCAAGATCTACGCGCCGTTCGGCCAGCTCTACGAGCCGGTCGACGCCAAGCTGCTGCTGTCCTACATGGAGTCGCAGCAGGGCCAGATCCTCGAAGAGGGGATCACGGAGGCCGGCGCCATGGCGAGCTTCACCGCCGCGGGCACGGCGTATGCGACTCATGCCACGCCGATGGTGCCGTTCTTCACCTTCTACTCGATGTTCGGCTTCCAGCGGGTGGGCGACCTCATCTGGGCCTTCGGCGACATGCGGGGTCGCGGCTTCCTGCTCGGCGCCACCGCGGGCCGCACCACGCTCGAAGGCGAAGGCCTCCAGCATTGCGACGGCCACACCCAGGTGCTCGCGTCGACCGTGCCCAACCTGGCGGCCTACGACCCCGCCTTCGCGTACGAGCTCGCGCACATCGTGCAGGACGGGTTGCGGCGGATGTACGGCAACGATCCCGACGACGTCTTCTACTACCTCACCCTCTACAACGAGAACTACGTGCAGCCGGCGATGCCGGCCGACATCGGCGACGGCATCACGCGCGGCGTCTACCGCTTCGCGGCTGCGCCCGACGGGTGCAACCACCGCGCCACCATCCTGTTCAGCGGCACCGCCCAGGGCGCGGCGCGTGACGCGCAGCAACTGCTCGCCGAGCACCACGACGTGGGCGCGGAGCTGTGGAGCGCCACGTCGTACAAGGCGCTCCGCGAGGACGCACTCGCTGCCGAGCGCTGGAACCGGCTGCACCCGACCGAGACTCCGCGCACGCCCTACGTCACCACCGCGCTCCAGCGGGCGGAGGCACCGTTCGTCGCGGTGAGCGACTGGATGAAGGCCGTGCCCGACCAGATCGCCCGATGGGTTCCCGGGCCGTACGTTCCGCTCGGCACCGACGGGTTCGGCCGCTCCGACACACGCGAGCAGCTGCGCCGCCACTTCGAGACCGATGCCCCCCACGTCGTGGTCGCGGTCCTCGACGCGCTCGCACGGGCGGGTGAGGTGAAGCAAGAGGCGGTGGCCGACGCCATCGCCCGCTACGAGATCGACGCCGAGGCGCCCGACCCCAGGACGGCCTGAGCCGGAGAGGGAACGACGTGAACCCTACGCTCGCGCTCGCGCCCCTCACCGACGCGGGGCGGTGGTTCGTCGACCTCGCCGAGCAACACGCCGCCGAGGTCGCGGTCCGGGCCGATGAGCACGACCGCGCCGGAACGTTCCCCCGGGAAGCGTTCGAGTCCATGAAGGAGAGCGGCTTCCTCACCGCACCCGTCCCCGAGGAGTTCGGGGGCCGGGGCCTCACGTCGTTCCACGACCTCGGGGTGGGGCTCAACCGGCTCGCACGAGGCGACGGGTCAGTGGCCATCGCAGCCAACATGCACCTGACGTTCTGCCTCATCGGCGCTCGAACGTTGCGCGGTGTACAAGAGGACGGGGATCAAGAGCAGGTGGAGCGGCTCGGGGGCTTCATGCAACTGCTCGGGCAGGGTGCCATCGCCATGGCGAACGCCACCGAGCCCGGCACCGACCTTCGACACCCGCTCACGGAGGTCAGCACGACGGACGGCGGCCTCGCGCTCAGCGGCCGCAAGATCTTCGGAACGCTCTCGGAGATCGCCGACATCTTCTTCGTGCCCGCTCGACGCCGCAGAGCCGACAACACGTACACCATGGGAGCGACGATGGTGTTCCGCGGCGCAGCCGGCCAGGAGATCAAGTCCAACTGGGATGCGCTCGGGATGCGAGCGTCCGGCAGCCACGACGTCGTGTACGAGAGCTGCTTCGTCCCCGAGGAGCTCTTTCTTACCGACGACGCCGACTGGGGCACCTTCGACCAGCTCAACCTGATCATCGCGAGCGGGGCGAACTTCTCTCTGGTGTGCACCTCGCTCGGCATCGCCGAAGCCGCGCGTGACCTGGTCGTCGACATGGCACGCACCCGAACGAAGGCTCCGAGCGGCCGACCGATCGCCGAGCGACGGGGCGTACAACACCTCGTGGCCGAGATCGAGGTCGACCTCGCCACCTGCCGCGGACTGCTCGACAGCGTGGGCCGGTTGATCGACGAGCACCTCGTGCGTCGACGCGTCGGCGAGGTCACCCTCGACGACCTGCACGGGCTCAACAAGGAGTTCCAGTGCGCCAAGCTGGTCGTCAACCGCAAGGCCATCGAGGTGGTCGACCGGGCGCTGTCGGTCTCGGGCGGCGCCGGCTACATGACCGCCAGCCCTCTCTCGCGGCTCTACCGCGACGCCCGCGCCGGACCCTTCATGCAGCCGTTCTCGCCCGTGGAGGCGCACGAGTACATCGGCAAGGTCGCACTGGGGATCGACCCGACCCTCGACGGCTAGTCGGGAGACCCAGCGGCGAGCACATCGCCCTGTGGTCACGCCTAGGGTGGCGCTCGTGACACCGAAGCTGCCGCTGACCGGAGACACGGAAGCCGACGAGCTCCTGGAGAACGACTCGCTCGCCCTGCTCATCGGGATGCTGCTCGACCAGCAGGTGCCGATGGAGAAGGCGTTCCACTCGCCGTACGACCTCAAGCAGCGGCTCGGCGACAAGCTCGAGGCGGCCGACATCGCGTCACGCGACCCCGACGAGCTGCGGGAGATGTTCAAGGAGCGCCCCGCGCTGCACCGCTTCCCGGCCGCGATGGCCGATCGCACCCAGGAGCTGAGCCGGCGCATCGTCGAGCAGTACGACGGTGATGCCGGCCGGGTCTGGGCGAGCGCGACGACGGGCGACGAGCTGGTGGCCAACCTGCGCGAGCTGCCGGGGTTCGGTGAGCAGAAGGCGCGCGTCTTCACCGCGCTCCTCGCGAAGCGCCTGGGCGTCAAGCCGCAGGGGTGGGAGCAGGCCGCCGGCCCGTACGGTCAGCCCGGCCACTACTCGGTCGCCGACATCGACGGCCCCGACAGCCTCGCCGCGGTCCGCGCCTACAAGAAGGAGCAGAAGGCCCGGGCCAAGGCAAAGCGCTGAGCGCTTGACCCGCCGCGTCGACGTAGTAGCCTCGAACACACGTTCGCTTCCCCCTTTTGACGGCTGAGCGCAGCGCGCTCGCGCAAGGACGGGGAGTGAGCCATGGCGGTCGATGCGTTCATCGCGGAGGTGTCCGACGATCCCGAATGTCGGTCCACCACCGACCTGGCCACAGAGCTGCTCCGGACGGGACGCGAGCTGGCGGCGGCGCAGTGCTGATGGCTGACGCTCCTCGCGGAGATCGATCGGCGCGCCGGATGGGCGGCTGATGGCGCGCTGTCCTGCGTCGACTGGGTCGTCTGGCGCGTGGGTCTGGCGCGCGGCACGGCCAAGGAGAAGCTGCGGGTCGCCCACGAGATCCGTCGCCGGCCCACCGTTCGCCGCGCCTTCGCGGCGGGTGAGGTGTCGCCGAGCTGGTCGACGGCTCGCCGGTCGGTCTCGAGACCCTCCGCCGCGTGGCCTGTGACTGCGGAGTCGTCCGTCATCTCGTGCGAGGACCGAGCCAGCCGCTCGACCTCGGGACACGAACACCCGTCTGGAGCACTGCGCAACGTCGAGCGATCATGGTGCGCGATCGCGGGCGATGTCGGTTCCCGAGCTGTTGGCGGCGCACATGCGACGTGCATCACGTCGTCCACTTCGCCGACGGAGGCGTCACGGCAGTCGACAACGGCATCCTGCTGTGCCCCGCGTCACCACACTCTCGTGCACGAGCGACGGTTCACGATTCGCGGCGACGCCCCCGTCCGGCTCACGTTCCACCGGGCCGACTGAACGGCCGTCTAGCGCGACGCGTCCACGCCCAACAGCCGCGGGCGGGTCACCGCGCGCGAGCCACGCTGCAGACCGATGATGGCGGCCGCCCACGAGATCGCGCCCAGCCAGAGGCCCGAGGTTCCCGAGCCGAAGATCGCGCCGCTCGACTGCGCGTACGAGAGGACGATGAGCGGCAGCGTCACCAGGCCGGAGGCCTGCTGAGCCGCGGCCGCGCTGCGCACGCGCGCGGACAGACGCAGCACGACCGACAGGGTCAGCGCCAGGAAGGGTGGCACCACCCAAAACATCAGCACCCACCAGTCGCCGGTCGGGAAGAACCAGCCGCCCACCTGTGGCCCGACGATGACGTTGACGATCAACGCGTAGGCGAAGAAGCCGACGATGGTCGTGAGATAGCCGGGCACCAGGCTCGCGATGATCTTGCCGAGGTAGATCTCACGCTCGGTTGCAGGGCTGTGGGCGAGGAACTCACCGGTGCCGCGCTCCTTCTCGCCCACGAGGATGTTCGCACCCACCGCGGTCGAGATCGTCATCGGCACGATCACCGCGAGCGGGGCGAACAGGAAGACCGCGAGCGCGTACGAGGTACGCGCCTCCGGCGACCCTGCCGGCACCGAGGCACGCGCCGACGCGGGCAGGATCTCGAGCGTCGACGACACCTTCTGCACGACGCTGCCCTCGCTGATGTGGGTGACCGCGAACAGCAGCACGGCCGGGGCGATGATGAAGAAGATCGCGGCCAGGGCGAGCATCGGCCCCCAGAAGTCGGGGCTCTGTCGCAGCTGGCGCAGGTCGGTCCGCGCCACCACCCACACCCGCGACGACTGCCGGCCCGCCCCGCCCCGGTGGTCGCTCACTCGACCTCCTCGATGCGGTCAACTGCGGCGCCCGACTCGCGGCGGACCGCGAAATAGAGCTCCTCGAGCGTGGGTTCGTGGGGCGTCACGCGTGTCAGTCGCGCACCCACCGCGGTGAGCTGCGCGACGAGGTCGGGCACGCGCGCGAGATCGTCGAGTGTGACCTTCGCCGGCCCACCGTTGCGTTCGTAGCTCTTCACGCCGGCGAGCGCGGCCACGCCGTCGAGCGCGAAGCGGTCCTCCGCGTCGATCGTCACCGACGGGTCGGGCCAGAAGCGCCGCACGAGGTCCCCGGGGGTGCCCGACATGAGATCGCGCCCGTGGTCGAGGATCACGACCTGGTCGGCCAGTCCCTCGGCCTCGAGCAGCAGGTGGGTGCACATGACGACGGTCTTGCCGCCTGCCGCCATCTCGTCGATGAGCCGCAGCACGGCATGCGCGGACTCGGGGTCGAGGCCCGACGTGGGCTCGTCGAGCAGGAGGAGGTCGGGGTCATGGAGAACCGCGCGCGCCAAGGCCAGACGGGTCTTCATGCCGGTCGAGTACCCACTGACGCGGAGGTCGAGCGAGTGCTCGATGCCGAAGCGCGCCGCGCTCGCGTCGATCGGGGCGCCGGGCCCCAGCCGGTTGAGCTCGGCGGCGTAGCGCAGGTTGTCGCGTCCCGACAACCGGTCGTAGAGCGCGGGCTTGGCCGAGACGACCCCGCAGCGCTCGCGCACCGCTTCGCCCTCGGTGGCGGGGTCGTGCCCGAACACGCGCACGTGCCCCGTGTCGCAGTCGAGCGCTCCGGTGATGGTGCGCACCGCGGTGGTCTTCCCGGCGCCGTTGGGCCCGAGCAGCACCGTCACCGAGCCGGTCGGCACCCGCAGGCTCAGGTCGGCGAGGCCCACCGCCGTCCCGAACCGCCGGCTGACGTGCTCCAGCTCGACGACATGATCGGGGGGGTTCACCCCGCGAGTATCGGCCACGGGGAGCACGAGTGTGAGGGGGTACGTTCGCGCTCGTGAAGGTGACCGCGAACGGCGACCCCGTGGAGCTGGCCGAGGGGGCGACGGTCGACGACCTGCTCGCCCATCTGGGCCTGGGTCGGCGGTGGGTGCTCGTCGAGCGCAACGGCGCACCCGTCGACCGGCGCGACACCACCACGACCCGGCTGGTCGACGGTGACCGGCTGGAGCTCGTCCGGGCCGTCGCCGGCGGGTAGCCCGTGATCGCGCTCGGCGAGCGGCGGCTCTACCTCTGCACGCCCGATCGCCCCGATCTCGAGCGCTTCCTCGAGGCGTGCGTCGCCGGCGGCGTCGACCTCGTGCAGCTGCGCGAGAAGCACCTCGAAGCCCGGCCGCTGCTCGACGTGGCCCGCCGGGCGCGGCGCGTCTGCCACGACCTCGGCGTCCCGTTCATCCTCAACGACCGGCCCGATCTGGCCGCCGAAGCCGGGGCGGACGGCGTGCACGTCGGCCAGGACGACGCGCCGCCCGCGCTCGCCCGGCGCCTGCTCGGGCCCGACGCCATCGTGGGGCTCTCGACCCACGCGCCCGCCGAGCTGGACGCGGCCGCGGGTGAGCCCGTCGACTACGTGTCCGCGGGCCCGGTGTCGCCGACGCCAACCAAGCCTGGACGGCCGGGCACGGGCCTCGGGTACCTCGCGCTCGCGGCACAAACGAGTGCCCACCCCTTCTTCGTGACGGGCGGGGTCACGCCTGAGACCGTGGGACCGATGCTCGCCGCCGGTGCCCGGCGCTTCGTGGTCGTGCGCTGGCTCACCGACGCCGACGAGCCGCGCATCGCGGCGCGTGCCCTCCGCCACCTGATCGACGCCGCCTACGACTCCTCCGACCCGCCGGGGCGGGCCTGACGGGCGAGCCAGCCGAGCAGCGCGGCCACCGCCCGCGGGTCGTGGCGCAGCCGGTGCCCGGCGCCGCTGAGGAGCCGCATGTCGACCATGCCCTCGGCCGCCTCGGCGAGCTCGCGGGCGTGCTCGATCGGCACCACCGAGTCGTCGTCACCGTGCACGAGCAGGACCGGTCGCGGCGGGACCTTGCCCATGAGCGCGAGAGGCTGGATCTCGCGCAGCTCCCGCGCCCACGCCTCCTGGTCGTGCGGGAAGGCGGCATCGCGGATCACGCCGATCTCGCGCGCGTGGGCGAGGAAGCCGGTGGGGTCGGCGGCCCAGTCGGCGAAGTCGCACGGTGCCGCGAAGGCGGCGACCCCCTGCACGCGTTCGTCCTCGCCGGCCGCACAGATGGCAAGGGAGCCGCCGACCCCGAACCCGGCCAGCCACACCGCGTCGACCCCGTCGGCAGCGAGCAACGTGTCGATGGCGGCCCTGAGGTCGCTGAGCCACCCGCCCAACGAGAAGTTTCCGGCGGAGGCGCCCGTGCCGCGGAAGTTGAAGGTGAGCACGGCCCATCCGAGCTCGACGGTCAGGCGGTCGGCGAGCTCCCGGTAGGTCTGACCGGACGTGGCGCCGCCGCGGGGCCCGGCGGGGAACCCGTGGCACAGCACCAGGCCCAGGCGCGCCCCGCCCCTGGGTGGGAGGGCCAGGTACGCGTTCAATCGGAGGCCGTCCGCCTCGAAATTGGTCTCCACTGGGGCGAACCTACCCGTCAGATGTGCAAAAGCCTCCTCGCATTTTCGCGGAGCACCTTCTCCTCCACCTCGGATGACGGCTCGTGGGAACGAAAGGCGTCGAGCCACTTGGCGAAGCGAATGAACGGATAGTCGGTGCCGAACAGGGCGCGGTCCTGCAGCGGACCGAGCACGGCCTGAGTGAGCGCGGGGGCCCAGCGGCGCGGCGACCAACCCGAGAGGTCGATCCACACGTTCGTCTTGTGCTGAGCCACGGCCAACATCTCGTCCTGCCAAGGCCACGAGGGGTGGGCGCCGACGATCTGGAGCTCGGGGAAGTCGGCCGCCACGTCGTCGAGCAGGATCGGCCGCGAGTAACCGAGTTTGATCCCTCCGCCCCCGGGCACTCCTGCCCCCAATCCGGTGGTGCCGGTATGGAAGATGACGGGTATGCCGAGCTCGACGGCAACGGCGTAGAGGTCGTAGAAGCGACGCTCGTTGGGTGCGAAGCCCTGGCAACTGGGGTGGAGCTTGAGACCACACAGGCCCAGGTCGGTGACCGCCCGCCGCAGCTCGTCGCGCGCCGCCTTCCCCTTCCACGGGTCGACCGAGGCGAAGCCCACGAACGCGTCGGGGTGGCGGTGCACGCAGTCGGCCACGAAGTCGTTGGTGAGCGGGGGCAGGCCCATGGCGCTCTCCGCGTCCCAGGCCAGCAACACACCGAGCACGTCGTCGGCGCGGAACTCCTCGGCCATCTCGTCGACCGTGCGGATCGGCACCTCGGTGCGGAAGTGGCGCTCGGTCGCCTCCCGCAGCGGTCCGAGCGAGTCGACCATCCACTCCACCGTCGAGAGGTGGACGTGGAAGTCGATCGCCTTCACGCGGGACCGGGATCGCCCGCGCAGTGGGGGCATGCCCGATAGCCGCGGTTGCGCGCCTCGGGCAGCGTGTCGGGACCGAAGGCGGCGAACTGCTCGGACTCCATCAGCTCGTCGATCCGACAGCGGTCGACGACATGGTCGAGGTCGTGGGCCCGCTGGTTGCGCTTGTCGCCCAGCCATCGGTTGTGCTCGAAGCGGATGGGGCGGGCCATCGGCCGGTCACACTACGCGCGACACGGGGGCGCCGAGGCGCCCCCGTGCACGAATCTGCTGAAAGAGGACTCGGGTCCGAACGTCCTGCGTCGGGAGGGACCATTCCCCGACTGTCGCCCGAGCGGTGTCTGGCGGGAACTCGCCAGCCCGGTCCAGCTGCCGACTAGCGGCCAGCCACCTCCAGGGTCCCGAAAGAACTGTCGCTCAGCTGGACCACCTCCTTTCTCTGGTACCGCTTATGAAACCACATCCCGGGGCCTTGTCGAGGGCGGGTTTCGCGCGCCTCGGGGTGGGCTCCGGAGGAGCCTTCCGGTGCCGGTCACGAGGGGCTCTGGTCCGGTGGGCCGGCGGCCGGGCCGATGGCCCCGATCGCCTCGAGATAGGTCATCTGCGCGTCGAGGACCGCGTGCACCTGCGCGGGCGTGTACGCCGAGCCCGCGGCCTCGGCCCGGGTCAGCACGAAGTCGACGGTCTCGGCCCCGCCCACCACCACCGGCCCCTCCGCCTGGGCGCTGTCACCGTTGGTCGAGAGCCCCTTCAGCCGGAAGTACTCCAGGTGCCAGTTGAGGATCTGACGGACGTCGTCGGGCGTCAGGACCGCGGCCACGTCGTCCCCGACGTGCCGGCACACCCACGCGACGGCCTCCTCGAAGTCGAACACCGGTCGCGGCGGCACCGACCCGAGCCGCCGCGCCTCTCGTCCCACGACTGCCGCCGCGATGGCGAAGACGACCGCGACGGCGAGGACGGTGAACAGCAGCGTCATCCGCTGGGAGCGTAGTCAAGCGACCGGCGGTCGCCATCCGTCGGCCGACCCCGCGCCGAACGTCACGGTGCCATGGGTCGAAGGTCCGCGTCTGCAGGGATGACGACCCGTACCGTCGGCTCGGTGAGGCGATCGACGCGCCCGCGGCTGACGCTCCTGGCCATCGCCGTGGTCATCACAGCAGTTACGGGTGCGCTCGCGTCGTGCGCGGCACCCACGTCGGAGGTCACGCCTTACCCGCGCGACCGCGAGCTGCGCATCAACCAGCTGCAGGCCGTCGGCACCCAGAACAGCTACCACCTCCGTCCGCCCGGCGAGGCCGTGGCCCCCGAGTGGGACTACGCGCACCCGCCGCTCGAGCGCCAGCTCGACGAGGGCGTGCGCCAGTTGGAGCTCGACGTCCACTATGCGAGCGACAATCGCTTCCACGTGTTCAACGTGCCCCACCGCGACGAGAGCACGACCTGCGCGCTCCTACGCGACTGCCTGCGCGCGGTGCGCGAGTGGTCGGTGCAGCATCCGCTCCACCATCCCATCGTCGTGCTGATCCAACCCCAGGACGAGCTCGACCCGCTCAAGATCGACGGCCACTACGACGAGCTCGACGCCGAAGTCCGCTCGATCGTGCCCCGTGACCGCATCATCACCCCCGACGACGTCCGCGCCGGACGGCGCACCCTCACGGAAGCCGTGCGCTCGGGCGGATGGCCGACGTTGAGCGAGTCACGCGGACGCATCCTGTTCGTCCTCGCCGACGAGGGCCGGCATCGCGCCGCCTATTCCCGCGGGGGCACGAGCCTCGATGGCCGCGTCATGTTCGTGTATGGCGAGGACGGCGGGCCGCTCGACGCGATCCGCAACGTTCCCGACCCGATCAAGGGCGAGTCCGAGATCCGTCGGCTCGTCGGCGAGGGCGATCTAGTGCGCACGCAGGCCGACGACGGCGGGCTGGAGGCCCGCATCGGCGACACCACCCGCGTGCAGGCCGCGCTGCGCAGCGGCGCGCAGCTCATCAGCACCGACTACCCGACGCCGTCCGATCTCACCGACTACCTCGTCGCCATCCCCGCCGGCGAGCCTTCCCGATGCGACCCCGCGTCGGCCCCACGGGCATGCACATCGCTCGACATCGAGAACCCGCGGTTCCTCGCGCCTTGAACCGCAAGCGGTTCAGATACCGATGCGCTGAGCCAGCAGCTCGCGGTGGTACGTCGGGTCGCCAAACAGGAGCTCGGACGACTTGGCCCGCTTGAAGTAGAGGTGGGCGTCGTGCTCCCACGTGAAGCCGATGCCACCGTGGATCTGGATGTTCTCGGCCGCGGCGTGGAAGTACGCATCCGAGCAGTAGGCCTTGGCGAGCGAGGCGACCACCGGTAGCTCGTCGTTCAGCTCGGCCGCCGCCCAGCCCGCGTAGTACGCAGCCGACTTGGCCGACTCGACCTCGAGCAGCATGTCGGCGCACTTGTGCTTGATCGCCTGGAAGCTGCCGATGGGCCGGCCGAACTGCACCCGCACCTTGGCGTACTCGACCGACATCTCCAGCACCTTCTGCGCCCCTCCGACCTGCTCGGCGGCGAGCGCGACGGCCGCGAGGTCGAGCATGCGCGACAGCGTGTCCCAGCCGGCTCCCTCGGTGCCGAGGAGCTTGGCGGAGACACCTGAGAGCTCGAGGCGCGCCTGCTTGCGCGTCTGGTCCATCGTCGTCAGCGCCGTGCGCGTGAGGCCGCTCGCGTCGCCCCCGACCGTGAACAGCGAGACACCCTTGTCGGTGCGCGCCGCGACGATGATGACGTTGGCGGTGTGTCCGTCGATGACGAACATCTTGTGGCCGTCGAGCGTCCAGCCGTCGCCTGACTTCGTCGCCGTCATGGTGATGCCGTCGGCGTCCCATCGGCCGCTGTCCTCGGTGAACGCGACGGTGGCGATGGTGTCGCCGCTCGCGATGCCCGGCAGCAGCTCCTTCTTGGCGGCGTCGTCACCCGAGTGCAGGACGGCGTTGGCGGCCAACGCGACGGTGGAGAAGTAGGGCGCGCAGAGCAGGGCGCGACCCATCTCCTCGAGCACCACGACGAGCTCGATGTAGCCGTAGCCCGATCCGCCGTACTCCTCGGGGACCGCGAGGCCCTGCAGACCGAGCTGGCTGCCCATCTGGCCCCATACGTCGGGGTCGTAGCCCTCGGTGGTCTCCATCAGGCGCCGCACCTCGGCGGACGGCGACTTCTGCTCGAGGAAGCTGCGGACGGTCCTGCGGAGCTCTTCCTGCTCCTCGCTGAACGCGAAGTTCACATGGTCTCCCTACGAAACGGCGGGCTCTCGGGGCAACCCGAGCACCCGCTCACCGATGATGTTCTTCTGGATCTCCGTCGAGCCCGTGTAGATCGTCTCGGCCCGGCTCTCGAGGAACGTCTTCTGGAACCCGTCCGGCTCGTACGTCGCGCTCGAACTCAGCACCTCGGACCACGGGCCCATCAGCTGCATCTCCATCTCGCCGAGGTTGCGGTGCCAGGTCGACCAGTAGAGCTTGCTGATCGAGGCCTCCGGGCCGGGGCTGCCGGTGGCGAGCATGGTGGTCAGCGCCCGGAAGCCGTTGTAGCGCATGATCTGCAGACCGATGTAGGCGTCGGCCAGCTGCTGGCGCACGAGCGGGTCGCCGGTGAGGCCCTGCTTGCGGGCGAACTCGATGACGCGCTGCATCTCGCTTCCGAACTGGAGCTGGCGCGAGAGGAACGCGGTACCGCGCTCGAACCCGAGCGTGCCCATGGCGACCTTCCAGCCGTTGTGGACCCCGCCCACCACCAGATCGGCGCTCGTGCGCGCGTCGGTGAAGAAGACCTCGTTGAACTCGGCCGAGCCCGTCAGCTGCTTCAGCGGCTTCACGTCGACGCCGGGCTGGCGCATGGGACAGAGCAGGAACGAAAGGCCTTTGTGCTTCGGAGCGTCGGGGTCGGTACGGCACACGACGAAGCACCAGTCGGCGTGGTGGGCGAGGGTGGTCCACACCTTCTGGCCGTTGATCACCCACTCCTCGCCGTCGAGCACGGCGCGCGTCTTGATGTTGGCCAGGTCGGAGCCGGCGTCGGGCTCGCTGAAGCCCTGGCACCAGAGCTCGGTGGACTGCAGGATGCCGGGGAGGAACCGCGCCTTCTGCTCGTCGGAGCCGAAGGCGATGATCGTGGGACCGAGCAGGCCCTCGCCGAAGAAGCTCACCCGTGCGGGTGCGTGGGCCAGCGCGTACTCCTCGTTGAAGATCAGCTCCTGGGTGACGGTGGCCCCTCGGCCCCCGACGGCCTCGGGCCAGGCCAGCCCGATCCAGCCGCCCTTGCCGAGCTCCTTCTCCCACTCCAGCCGGACGTCCCAGCCCGTCTCGTCGGCCGGCCCCCCGACGTCGCCGATCGCGGCATACTCACCGACGAGGTGCTCGCCCAGCCAGGCACGAACCTCGGCGCGGAAGGCCTCGTCTTCGGGGCTGAAGCGGAAGTCCACTCCATGAGTTTTACTAGACCGGGCGGTCAAGATGCACTACGAGGACACGCAAGCCGAGATCACCAAGCTCGTCGTCGGGCCTATGGACAACAACGTTTTCGTCGTCCGCTGCAGGCAGACGGGCGAGGCCGTGCTGCTCGACGCGGCCAACGAGCACGAGAAGCTGCTCGAGCTGTGCGAGCGGCTCAACGTGCGCAAGGTGCTCGAGACCCACGGCCACTGGGATCACATCCAGGCGGTTCCCGCGGTGCGCGACGCGGGCTACGAGGTCGGCGTCACCCAGGCCGACGCAGCCATGCTCCCGTCCTACGACTTCGTGCTCGAGGACGATTCGGTGATCCACGTGGGCCGGCTGCGCCTCCACACCACGCTCACGCCCGGCCACACGCCCGGGTCGATGTGCTTCCGCATCGAAGGCTCGCCGGTGCTGCTCGCGGGCGACACCCTGTTCCCCGGCGGCCCGGGCAACACGTCGTTCGAGGGCGGCGACTTCGACACCATCATCCGCTCCATCGACGATCGCCTGTTCTCCAAGCTCCCCGACGACACGATCGTCATGCCCGGCCACGGCGACGACACCACGATCGGCGCGGAGCGACCCCATCTGCAGGAGTGGGTCGACCGGGGCTGGTGACCGCGCTCCCGTACGACCAGCGGCCGGACGACGCGACACCCGTCCACACCATCGACCTCCCGGCCACACCGCAGCGCGACCGCAACATCCCGGCGACCGCATGGGTCGAAGCACCCCCGGCCCTCCTCCGGGCGGGCGACGACTTCGGCGGCCCGGTTGCGCACTACAAGCGCCGCATCGGCCGCTGGCTGCTGTGGCGCTCGGGGCCCGCGTCGCACGCCGACGCGCGCTACCTGGCGGTCGCAGCCGACGACCTCGACACGACATACGCGTTCCGACTCTTCGCCGACGGCACGGGCGAGGGGACCGGGCCGAGCGGCTCCGCGCACACACGGTTCCGGAGCTGGAAGGAGGACCTGAGGGACTCATGACGACCATCGAGGCACCCGAAGGCGAGGAGGCGCTGACCGAGCTCATCCTGTTCCACGACCGCGTGTACGAGGGACGGAGCGCGTGGTGGCCGAGCATCACGCCCATCGAGCTGCCCACGCTCACCGGCGACAGCCCGTTCGCCGCAGGTCGTATCTTCCGTCCGCTCGTGGCACGGGAGGGTGACGACATCGTGGCGCGCGGTGTCGGGCTCGTCGACCAGCGCTACCTCGACCGTTGGGACGACGGTGTCGGCCATCTCGTCATGTTCGAGGCACTGCCCGGCGCGCGCGACGCGACGAAGCAGCTCGTGGACGCCGCGTGCGACTGGCTGCGCGAGCAGGGGATGACGGCTGCCCGCGCCGGATTCGGAGGTGGGTCCGACCTCCCGTTCGTGCTCGACGACTACGAGACGCTGCCGCCGATGCTCGTGCGCCACAACCCGGCCTACTACCACTCACTGCTCAAGGACGCGGGCTTCGAGTCGGAGCAGGGCTGGGTCGACTACCGGATCGAGGTGACGCCCGAGCTGGTGGCGCGCTGGACGAGCGCGCTCGACAGCGCCCGGCGCGCCGGCTTCGACGTCGTGCCGCTGCGCGACGTGGCCGAAGCCGATCGGGCCCCCTTGTTCACCCAGGTCTGGAACGACGCGTTCTACAACCACTGGGGCGCCGCGCCGTTCTCGGAGGACGAGGTCGCGCTCTTCCAGTCGTTCCTCGGACCGTTGGGCATGTTCGACCTGTCGGTGCTCGCCTACCGCGAGGACCAGCCCGTCGGCGTGCTCTGGGTGACACCCGACGCCTCGGCGGGGGCGACGCTCGCGCCGGGGCGCGAGCTCAGGCCGGAGGAGCACGTCAACTTCCTCGGTATCGGAGTGCTCGAGCAGGCGCGCGGCCGGGGTGTGAACCTGGCCATGGCGGCGTACTCGTACCTCGAGCTCGTCAAGACCGGGGCCACCCACCTGAGCTACACGTTGGTGCTCGACGACAACTGGCCCTCACGCCGCACCGCGGAGAAGCTCGGCGCCCACGTCTGCGCCAACTACATGGTCTACCGCCGCAACTTCTCCCACCGCTGACGCCCGCCCTCGAGCGGAAGGTGCCGAGACGCCGGTCGCCCACCGCGCGAGCGCGCGGGAGACGAGGTGCTGCGGGTGGCCCGCAGGGAGGGGCCCGGATGGGAGGGGTCCCCGCGTCAGCGGGGAGGGACCCATCCGGGAGGGGCCCCTGAGGGACAGGCCCCGCAGCACCGCGGGGAGAACTCGCCTGACGCGACTACGCGGTGAGCGGGTTGCGCGGATGACGAATGAGCTCGAGGTCCGGCGCCAGCCCCTCCACCTTGACCTCGTCGTGGTCGACCTCGACGGTCACGCGCGAGCCGGCCAGCGGGATGCGGTCGACGCGGAGGTAGCCGATGCGCCTGGGCAGCACCGGGTCGACCCAGACCTTGCCGTACGGCACCCACGGGTCGAGTCGGAGCAGCGTGCGGAGAAACGAGAGCGGTGCCGCCGCGGCCCAGGCCTGGGGCGAGCACGACGACGGGTAGCTCACCGGGAACGGCACCTCGTCGCGGCCCATCCCCGCGAACAGCTCGGGTAACCGGTAGGCCTGCTTGGCGGCGGCGTCGAGCAGGCCCATGACGACCCGTTGCGCGTCCTCGACGAACCCGTAGCGCATGAGGCCGGCGGCGATGATCGCGTTGTCGTGGGGCCAGATCGACCCGTTGTGGTAGCTGATCGGGTTGTAACCCGTCATCGACGCGGCGAGCGTGCGCACCCCCCAGCCGTTGAACATGTCGGCGGACAGCAGGCGCTCGGCCACGAGCGGTGCCTTGTCTTCGTCGACGATGCCGGTCCAGAGGCAGTGGCCGATGTTGGACGTGAGCGCGTCGAGCGGTGCCTTGTCCGCGTCGAGGCCCATCGCGTACCAACCGCGCTCCTCGAGCCAGAAGTCGCGGTTGAACGCGGTCTTCAGGTCGCGCGCCTTGGCGCGGAAGCGCGTCTCCGTGGCGGGGTCGTCCATCTCGTGGGCGAAGTGGGCGCGGGCCAGGTAGGCGCCGTAGACGTAGGCCTGCACCTCGCAGAGCGCGAGGGGGGGCTGGCCCAGGCGCCCGTCGGCGAAGCGGATGGCGTCCCACGAGTCCTTCCAACCCTGGTTCCGCAGACCCCGGTCGCTGGTGCGCTGGTACTCGACGTAGCCGTCGCCGTCGCGGTCGCCGAAGTGCTCGATCCACTCCATGGCGCGGTCGGCGGCGGGCAACAGGCTGTCGACCGCCTCGCGCGCCAGACCCCAGCGGCGCAGCTCGCCGAGCAGCATCACGAACAGCGGTGTCGCGTCGGCGGTGCCGTAGTACACCTGACCGCCGCCGAGCGAGAGCGACGGCGCGTCGCCGAAGCGCATCTCGTGGAGGATGCGTCCCGGCTCCTCCTCGGTGATCGGGTCGACCTGCCGGCCCTGGAAGCGGGCGAGGGTCTGCAGCACGCCCAACGCGAGGTCGGGGTCGACGATCAGCGCGAACCACGACGTGATCAGGGAGTCGCGACCGAAGAGCGTCATGAACCACGGCGCGCCTGCCGCCACCACCGCGCGCTCGGGGTAGTCGGGGTCGAAGATGCGCAGCGCACCGAGGTCCTCGGCGCTGCGCCGCACGACGAATTGCAGAGGCGTGAAGTCGGTCTCCACCGCGGGAACCGTCCGGCGCCACCGCTGCAGCCGTTCCTGGGGCTCGGCCCGCTCCACCGGCTGGCCGCAGCGATAGCGCGGCTCGACGACGCCCTGGTCCATCACCGGAGAGAGCTGCATGCACGTCGACCAGGTGCCGCGCGGCGGCACGATCACCTCGAACACCGCGAGATTCACGGCCACCTGTGCGGGCTGGCTGAACCGCACCTGGGCGCCGCGGCGCACTGCGCCCCGCTGCCATCCGAAGTCGATGCCACCGTCGACCGACTCGACCGTGGCGTCACCCGAGGGTTCGACGCGGCCCTCCTTGACGACGAAGAGATCCGCGAAGTCGGCGTCGAGCTGCAGCTCGACGGAGCAGTAGGCGGCCTCCTCGCCGTAGTTCGAGACGACGATGTCCTCGCGCATGCCCCTGCCGACGTAGCGGTAGCGCATGATCGTGAGCGTGCTGTCGGCCCGTCCGGCCCGGGGTCGGGTGCGGAGCACGAAGGTGGCGCTGAAGGGGTCGGTGCTGTCCGCGGTCAACGGCTCGGGCTGCTGGCCGTGGATGCGCAGCTCGAAGCGCGAGAGGAAGCGGGTGTCGCGGAAGAAGAGGCCGTGGGGACGGTCGGGCAGCACGTCGCCCGATCGGGAGGAGATGCAGAACGACGAGCCCTGGACGAGGGTCACGGTGCCGGTCGGGCCGCCGAGCGAGGGGCTCTCCCCCTCGAAGGTCCATGGATCGGCCATCTGCGCCACCCTACTTCCACGGTCTGTCCGCTCCAGGCTTTTCCCCTATGGCCGTAGTGCTAATAGAATGGTCGCCGTGAGCACGCCCCTCTTCGAAGTCGACGGGCTCCACGTCTCGGTCGAGGGCCACGAGATCCTCAAGGGCGTCGACCTGGCCGTCGAGCCGGGTCGGGTGCACGCCCTCATGGGCCCCAACGGCTCGGGCAAGTCCACGCTCGCCAACACTCTCCTCGCCAACCCCGACTACGAGGTCACGGCCGGCCGCATCCGCTTCAAGGGCTCCGACATCACCGAATGGCCGACCGACGTGCGCGGCAAGGCCGGTCTCTTCCTCGCCTTCCAGTACCCCGAGGAGATCCCCGGCGTCAGCGTGATCAACTTCCTGCGTCAGGCGTTGTCGGCCCGCAAGGGGATCGACCTGTCCGTGCTCGAGCTGCGGCTGGCGATCATGGACTGGATGAAGCGTCTCGACATGGACCCGGCGTTCGGCGACCGCTACCTCAACGAGGGCTTCTCCGGCGGTGAGAAGAAACGAAACGAGATCCTGCAGATGGCGATCCTCGAGCCTGAGTTCGCGGTGCTCGACGAAACCGACTCGGGCCTCGACATCGACGCGCTCAAGGTGGTGGCGCGGGGTGTGCAGGAAGTGCGCGCCGACCGCCCCGAGTTGGGCGTGCTGCTCATCACGCACTACCAGCGCATCCTCGACTACCTCGAGCCCGACGTGGTGCACATCCTCGTCGACGGCCGCATCGTCGCGACTGGAGGCCCCGACCTGGCCGTCCGCCTCGAGGAGGAGGGGTACGACGCATGGCGCTAGACGACTCCAACGGGTCCGCACTCGACATCGTCGCGATCAAGAAGGACTTCCCGATCCTCGAGATCGAGGTGCACGACGGCAAGCGCCTCGTCTACCTCGACTCCGCGTCGAGCTCGCAGAAGCCCCGCGTCGTGCTCGACGCCATGGAGCACTATTACGAGACGACGCACGCCAACGTCCATCGCGGCGTGTACTCGATCGCGGAGGAGGCGACCGCGCTCTACGAGGGCGCCCGTGCCCGCGTGATGCGGTTCATCGGCGCCCGCTCGCCCCGCGAGGTCGTGTTCACCAAGAACGTCACCGAGGCCATCAACCTGGTGGCCTACGCGTGGGGTCGCGCCAACCTGCACGAGGGCGACGCCGTGCTCCTCTCCGAGATCGAGCACCACGCCAACCTCGTCCCGTGGCTCATGCTGAAGGAGGAGCGGGGCATCGAGCTGCGCTTCATACCGATGGCCGCCGACTTCACGCTCGACCTCGACGACCTCGACCGTCTCGTCGACGGCGTGAAGCTGGTGGGCGTCACCGCCATGTCGAACGTGCTCGGCACCCTCACGCCGGTGCGCCGCCTGGCCGACGCGGCCCACGCGGCCGGCGCGCTTCTGCTCGTCGACGGCGCCCAGCTCCTGCCCCACGTGGCCACCGACGTGGCCGCGCTCGACTGCGACTTCCTGGGCTTCACCGGCCACAAGATGCTGGGCCCCACGGGCATCGGCGTCCTGTGGGCGCGTGAGGCGCTGCTCGAGGCCATGCCCGCCTTCCTCGGCGGCGGCGAGATGATCCGCGACGTGAGCCTCGACGGCTGGCTCCCCAACGAGCTCCCCTGGAAGTTCGAGGCGGGCACCATGCCCATCGCCGAGGCCATCGGCCTCCATGCCGCCATCGACTACCTCGACGGGTTGGGGATGGAGGCGGTGCGCGAGCACGAGGTCTCCCTCACGGCGTACGCGTTGCGAACCCTCACCCGGCGTCACGGCGATCGCATCACGATCTACGGCCCCTCCGAGCCCGACCAGCGGGGCGGGGTCATCTCCTTCTCCTTCGGCGGCATCCACCCGCACGACATCTCCCAGGTGCTCGATCAGCACGGTGTCTGCGTGCGCGCCGGGCACCACTGCGCCAAGCCGTTGATGCGCCGGCTCGGCGTGGCCGCCACTGCCCGCGCCTCGCTCTACGTCTACAACGACGAGGCCGACGTCGATGCCCTGGCCGACGCGCTCGACTCCACCGCCGACCTCTTCCTCACACCGTAGGATCCCGCCGATGCCCGGTCTCGAAGACCTCTACCGCGAGATCATCCTCGACCACTACCGCCATCCGCGGAACCGTGGAGAGCTCGACGCGCCACCGGCCCACCGGGTCGAGGGCTTCAACCCGCTCTGCGGCGACGAGGTCGTCGTCTATCTCGACGTAGACGAAGCCGGCGACGTCACCGACATCAAGATCAACGGCCAGGGCTGCTCGATCAGCCAGTCGTCCGCGTCGATGATGTCCGCCGCGGTGAAGGGCAAGTCCGCCGCCGACACCCGCCGCCTGATCCGCGCCTTCAAGGCCCTCATGTCGATCCACGAGCAGAAGCTCGACGGCGACGGCAACGAGACCGGCGAGAGCGAGGCGGTCGCGCCCGACCCCGAGGTCCCGCTCGGCGACCTCGAGGCGCTGCAGGGCGTGGTGAGGTTCCCGGTGCGCATCAAGTGCGCCACTCTCTCCTGGAACACCCTGGCCCAGGCGCTCGACGAGGCCGAGGCCGGCGCCGAGGCCAAAGCCGACTGACCCCCGCGCGCACTCGGGGCGGGTGACGACACGACCAGGCCCTACGCTGTCGCGCCGTGAACGGTGACCGGCTGCGTGCCCTGCTCGCCGACGGCGGATCGGTGCTCATGGCGGGCGTCTACGACGCATTGACCGCTCGCCTCGCGGTGGAGGCGGGCTTCGACGTGGTGTTCGTGTCGGGTTACTGCACCGCCGCGACCCAGTTGGGTCTGCCCGACTTCGGGTACCTGACGCAGACCGAGATCGCCGACACGGCCCGACGCGTGTGCCGCTCCGTGCGCGGCACCGCGGTCGTGGTCGACGGCGACACCGGCTACGGCAACCCGCTCAACGTCATCCGCACGGTCGAGCTGTTCGAGGAAGCGGGCGCGGCCGGCATCTTCCTCGAGGACCAGCAGTGGCCCAAGAAGTGCGGGCACATGGCGGGCAAGCGGATCGTGCCGGCCGAGGAATGGCTGGGCAAGCTCCAGGCCGCCGTCGACCATCGCGACCGTCTCTTCGTCGTGGCTCGCACCGACGCGCGGGCGGTCGTCGGGCTCGACGAAGCCTGCCGGCGGGCCCAGGCGGCCGCCGCCATCGGCGTCGACGCCGTCTTCGTCGAGGCGCCGGAGTCGACCGACGACATGCGCGCGATCGCGGAGGCCACACCCGGCTGCACCCGGGTCGCCAACATGATCGAGACGGGCAAGACCCCGCTCCTCACGCCGGGAGAGCTGCACGATCTCGGCTTCGACCTCGTCGTCTCACCGCTCACCGGGCTGCTCGCCGCCACCCGGGCGCTGGCGCGGGCCTACGAGGTGCTGCGCCGGGAGGGCACGTTGCGCGATCACCTCGAGCTCGTCACCACGTTCGACGACTTCGGGAGCGTCATCGACCTCGAGCGTCACTACGGGCTGGAGGCTCGCTACACCGACGCCGGGTCGTGACCAACGCCTCGCTGCGGCCCCTGCACCAGCGGAACTTCGCGCTCGTGTGGAGTGCGGCCCTCGTGTCGAACATCGGGTCGTGGATGCAGACGGTCGCGGTCGGGGTCTTCGTCACCGACGTCACCCACCAGGCCAAATGGACGGGCCTCGTGGCTGCGGCCGCCTTTGTACCCATCGGCTTTCTCTCGCCCGTGGGTGGGGCCATGGCCGACCGCGTCGACCGGCGCCGGTGGATGCTGCTCACGACCGTGGGCGAGACGATCTTCGCCGCGCTGCTGGCGCTCCTGGTCGGCCTGCACGTGGCCGGGCCCGGCGGGGTCACGGTGCTGGTGTTCCTCGGCGGGTGCATGACCGCGGTCGGCATCCCCGCCTACCAGGCGATGCTGCCCGACCTCGTCGCCAAGGACGACCTGCTCGCCGCCATCTCGCTCACGTCGGCCCAATTCAACTTCGGTCGCGTGGTGGGGCCGGCCCTCGCGGGAGTGGTCATCGCGCTGGGCAGCTACACGCTCGCCTTCGCGCTGAATGCGGCCTCGTTCTTCGCGGTGATCGTCGCGCTGCTATTCGTGCGGCTGCCGCCGCGGCACGCAGACGGCGATACCAGCGGCCTCTGGGCACGCATCAAGCAAGGGGCACGCACCGCCCGGCGCGAGCCCGGGTGCCGGATGGCGATCTTCCTCATCGGCGTCACCGCCTTCCTGCTCTCGCCGTTCATCGCGCTGGTCCCGGCGGTCGCGCTCAAGCTCTTCGACAACGAGAAGACGGGCACTGCGATCCTCATCACGGCCCAAGGCATCGGTGCGGTTGCCGGCGCGCTCGCGCTCGCGCCGCTCGCGGCGCGCTACGGCCGCCGGCGGGTGCTCGTCGTGAACCTGTTCGTGCTGCCGGGGCTGCTGGCGCTGTACGCCGCGACCCCGACGCTGTGGCTGGCCGCCGTCGCCCTCTTCGCGGTGGGGGCCGGGTACATCGGCGTCCTGTCGGGGTTGATGACCGTCGTGCAGCTGCGTGCCCCCAACGCCACGCGCGGACGCGTGCTGAGCCTCTTCATGGTCTCGCTCGGCACCGTGTACCCGATCGGCGCGGTCGTGCAGGGCGCGTTGGGCGACCAGATCGGCCTGCGCGCCACCACCATCGGCTGCGCGGCCGTGTTCTTCGTGCTGTTCGCCGCGCTCGTGCTGCGGGCCCCCCACCTCGTCGCCGCCC
Organism: Actinomycetota bacterium; assembly: GCA_005888325.1. NCBI lineage: Bacteria > Bacillati > Actinomycetota > Actinomycetota bacterium. The sequence continues at coordinate 21,203 of VAWU01000061.1, read as the reverse complement.
TCGACGACCCGCCGGCGGCCGACGGGCCGATCACCCCGCCCGACGAGACCTCGACCGCGGCCGCACCGGTGGCCTGAGTGGGCGTGGCCTAAGCGACCGTGCCGCCGAAGTCCTGCGCCTGCTTGACCTTGGGGCGGATGGCGAAGAGGTACACGACGGCGAGGATCCAGCCGAAGCAGACGAGCATCCCGACCGCCTGGAGCACGATCCAGAGCGTCTTGTTCTGCTCGGCACGCGCCCAGGCCGAATCGGGACGGCCCGCGGCGTCGATGATGCCCCAGATCGGGAACACGAGCGCGAGCGGGATGATGAGGAGGGTGAACAGGAGGAGCTCGGTCGGGCCCAGGTTCATGCGAGGAACTCCCGCACCAACCGCGCCAGTTCGGCCGGCTTCTCCAACGTCAACATGTGGCCCGCGCCCTCGACGTCGACGATGCGCGCTTCGGGGATGGCCGCGGCGTAGGCCTCGGCGTGTGCCCGCGCGATGAGCTCGTCACCCGAGCCGTGCACGATCAGCGTGGGCGAGGAGATGCGGCGGAGCCGCCTTGCCAGCTTCGGGTTGTGCAGATAGGGGTCCCACGCCAGCTTTGCGGTGGCGCTCATCGACTTCACCATCGGCAGCAACAGCTCGAGGGGGATCTCCGACATCGACGCCGGGTCGTCGTAGCGCTCGGCCAGCGCGTGCATCATCTGCGCGACGGGATGGGACTGGTCGACGAACATGATCGCGGCCAGTTCGGCAGGGGGCTTGCCGAAGATGTCGGTGACCGGCGCGTCGGGCAGGTACAGCCCGGCCGGGTTGACCAGCACGAGCCGGCGCACCCGCTCGGGATAGCGGGTCGCCACCTCGGCGGCCATCCAGCCTCCGAGCGACAGGCCCACGAACGGCACCGCGTCGAGGCCGAGCTGGTCGAGCAGGTCGAGCACGTGGAAGACCGCGTCCTCCATGTCGTCGATCGCGCCGATGCCTTCCGACTCACCGAAGCCCGGGAACACCGGTGCCACGACGTCGTTGGTGCCGGCCAGCTCCTCGAGGAACGCGAGACCCGGGCCCTCGCCCATCGCCGAGTGCAGGTAGACGACCGGCGGGCCCGTGCCCGCCCGCCACACCTGCACCTTGCCGACCGCAGTGTCGATTCGCTCCTCACTGAGCCCCACCGACGACATCACGCGACCCCCAGCGCCGGCTTCGCGGCCATGTTGCCCTCTGGGAACTCCTTGCGCAGGCGCGGCATGACCTCACGGGCGAACAGCTCGAGGTTGCGGCGGGTGAGATCGAGCGGGAGCGTGCCGAGCTGGAACAGCCCGAGCAGGTTGCCCGTGCCCAGCCGGCCGAGGTTCTCGGTCAGCAGCTCGGTGACCGTGTCGGGCGAGCCCACGATGGCGTACTGACCCTCGACCACCTGGTCCCAGCTGTCGAGGTTGAGCGCGAAGGTGCCCGCGCCCTTCATGATGCTCTCGAGCGAGCGCACCGACGTGTAGCCCGGCGGCTGGATGTTGATGCCGGGCAGCAGTCGCTTCACGAAGTAGAAGAAGTGGTCCTCGTACTGCCTCCGCGCCTCCTCGTCGGTGTCGGCCACGAAGATGGGAACGAGCCAGCCTGCCTGCATGGGATCGGCTTCGTAGCCCTCGCGCTCGCACGCCTCGCGGAACAGCTTGAACGTGCGCTCGAACACGGAGATGTGGAAGTAGGGGATGCCCATGTACGCGTAGTGGTGCCGGGCGACGAACTCCATCGTCTCGAGCGATCCGACACCGGGGATCCATACCTCGGGGTGAGGCTGCTGCATCGGACGCGGCCACGTGTTCACGTAGCGGATGCGGAAGTGCTTGCCGATGAACTCGAAGGGGCCGGGCTCGGTCCATGCCCGCATGATCAGGTCGTGGGCCTCGGCGAAGCGCTCGCGGGCGTGGGCGGGGTTGATGGAGAACGAGTAGTACTCGGGCCCGCCGCCGACGACGAAGCCGGCGATGAGACGCCCACCACTGATGCAGTCGATCATGGCGAACTCCTCCGCCACGCGCGTCGGCGGGTCGTACAGGGGCAGGGCGTTCCCGACGACCGCGATCTTCACGCGCTTCGTCTGGCGGGCGAGGATCGACGCCATCAGGTTGGGCGACGGCATGAGCCCGTAGGCGTTCTGATGGTGCTCGTTGATGCAGACGCCGTCGAGGCCGAGCTCCTCCGCATAGATCAGCTCGTCGAGGTAGCGGTTGTAGACCTCGTGACCGACCTGGGCGTCGAAGAGGGAGTTGGGGCACGTCACCCAGGCGGGCCCGTCGTAGTCGGAGGGCAGCGCCGGATAGGGCATGAGGTGGAAGCTGAAGATGCGCACGGATCCCCCCTTGGCGGTGCCCGGGACGGCGCGGTCATGCTAACTGGACCGCGCGGTCAAGATCCCTTCCGCCTGACTCGACCCCCAGGGCCGACTCGTTCATACTGTTCCGTTCCCCTGGAGGCACGCTTGTCGCAGACAACCCGAGACAATCGCCGGCTGGCGGCCGCGCTGCTGACGGCCCCGCTGCTGGTCGCGATGGCCGCGGGCGCGTGCTCGGGCGGCGGGAAGGCGACCACGGAGGCGAGAGGAACGCGTCGCCCCCGCGCGGCCACGACAACGACGGCGGCGCCCACGACCACGACCACGCTGGCCCCGACCACGACGACGGCGCCCGCACCCAAGCGGGTGGCCAAGCCGCTGCCCGGGCTCGGGCCCGGCGCGCGTGGTCAGGTCGTGCTCGACCTCGAGAAGCGACTCGACGCCATGCACTATGACGTGGGCGCGGTCGACGGTGTGTTCGACAGCAACACGACCAACGGCGTGATCGCATTCCAGAAAGTGAACGGAATGGCCCGCACCGGCCGGGCCACCGACGACGTGCTTCTGAAGTCCCTCACGTCCGGCCCTCCGGGCCCGCTCGTTCCCGGTGGTGGCGCCACCCGCGTCGAGGTCGACATCCCTCGCCAGGTGCTGTTCCTCTACCAGGGCAACGCGCTCTACAAGATCCTCCCGGTGTCCACCGGGAACGGCGCCCGCTTCTGTGTGGATGGGCGCTGCACGCGTGCGGTGACGCCGGGCGGCTCGTTCCGCGTGACCCGGCGGGTGACGGGGTGGGACAGCGGCCCGCTCGGCCGGCTCCACAACCCCCTGTACTTCAACGGCGGCATCGCCATCCACGGCGCCCCGTCGGTGCCCACGTATCCGGCGTCGCACGGTTGCGTCCGCATCCCGATGTCCGCATCGCCGTGGATGCCGTCGAAGGTGCCCAACGGGACCCCGGTCTACGTGCAGGGCGGGCCGAACGCGCCGGCGCCGTTCACCGAGCCGGTGCCGCCGACCGCCCCGCCGCCGCCTCCTGCTCCACCCCCCACCGCGCCGCCGACGACCACCACGTCGACCAGCACCACCACGACGACCACGCCGTAGCGGTGCCGATCAGGCCAGCGGGTCGGCGAACGGGTCCTCCGCGGTCGTCCCCGCGGACGCGGCGCGGTCGGTCTCGGCGTCGGTGTCGTCCTCGTAGCCCTCGTAGCCCGTGTGCTCGAGCTCGTCGGCCAGCTCGGGCCCGCCCGTGGCGAGGATGCGCCCGCCGCGCAGCACGTGCACCACGTCGGGCTTCAGCTCGCCGAGGATGCGGCGGTAGTGGGTGATCGCGAGCACCCCCAGGTCGATTTCCTTGGTAGCGGCCTCGACCCGGCGGGCGACGGCCCGCAGCGCGTCGATGTCGAGGCCCGAGTCGATCTCGTCGAGGATGGCGATCTTCGGGCGCAGCACGCCCAGCTGCAGCGTCTCGTTGCGCTTGCGCTCGCCACCGGAGAGGTCGACGTTGAGCGGCCGGGACAGGAACTGGCTGTCGAACCCGATCCTGTCCGCTTCCGTGCGGAGGAGCTCGCGTGCTTCACCCGCGTCGCGACCCAGCGTGCGGAGCGCCTCCGACATCGCCTCTTCGAGCGACACACCGGGCACCTCGGTGGGGTACTGCATGGCGAGGAACAGGCCGGCGCGCGCTCGCTGCCACGCCGGCAGGCCGAGCAGGTCGAGGCCGTCGAGCGTGACGGAGCCGCCGAGGACGTCGTAGCCGGGTCGACCCATGAGCACATGGGCGAGCGTCGACTTGCCCGAGCCGTTCGGGCCCATCACCGCGTGCACCTCGCCGCTGCGCACCTCGAGGTCGATGCCCCGCAGGATCTCGCGACCCTCGACGCCGGCGCGCAGCCCCTCGATGCGCAGCGTGCTCATGAGATCTTCACCAGGACGTCGTCGCCTTCGACGATCACCTCGTACACCGGCACGGGTCGGGTGGCCGGGAGCGACTGCGGCTCGCCGTCGACGAGTGAGAACGTGCTCCCGTGCTTCCAGCACTCGATCTCGCGCTCCTCGACCCACACCTCGCCGTCCGCGAGCGAGAAGTCGGCGTGGCTGCAACGATCGCCGATGGCGTAGAAGTCGTCGCCGATGCGCACCAGGCAGATGCGGTGACGGCCGACCTCGAAGCGCCGGGCCTCGCCCGGCGGGACCTCGTCGACCCGGCACAGCCGCTCCAGCTGACTCACCGGTGCACCGTCCTCGTTCCTCGGACGGTGCACCGATCTGTCACATGGGAGCTGCGCGCCTCCGCTGCGCTCGGCTTCTGAACGGCGCGGTGCTCGCTCAATGTCCCGCCATCAGCTTCGCCATGACCGCGGCGCGCAGTGGGCCCGCCAGCGCGGGGACGGGCAGCCGGTCGAGCACCTCGCCGAAGAAGCCGAGCACGATCAGCCGCTCGGCCACCTCGGGCTCGATGCCCCGGCTCTCCAGGTAGAAGCGCTGCTCCTCGTCGATCGGCCCGACCGCGGAGGCGTGGCTGCAACGTACGTCGTTGGCTTCGATCTCCAGGTTGGGCACCGACTCCACGTGGGCACCCTCCGACAGCACCAGGTTGCGGTTGGTCTGGAAGGCGTTGGTTCCCGCGGCCTCCTTGCGCACCCGGATGAGCCCCGAGTACACCGACTTGGCATTGTCGCGAACTGCGCCCTTGAACAGGAGGTCGCTGGTCGTGGCCGGCGCCACGTGATCCTGCATGGTGCGGAAGTCGTGCATGCTCTCGCCGTCACCGAAGTACACCGCGAGCAGGTTGCTCGTCGCGCCCTTGCCCGAGACGGCGGAGTCGGTGCGCACGCGTGCGTAGTCGCCCCCGAGTGCCACCGACGATGAGTCCAGCGTGGCGTCGCGACCGACCCGGCTCGCCTGGTACGCGATCTGCCACACCTGCCGGCCGAGCTGTTGCACGTTGAGGTAGTGGAGGCGCCCGGCGTCGTCGACGTCGAGCTCGACCACCGGAACGGTCAGCGCCGCGACGTCGGTCGACGTGTGGTATTCGACGACCGTGACGTCGGCATCGGCGCCCGTGTGGACGATGGTGCGGGGGAAGACGGCGATGCCCGCGGCGTCGATCCAATGGAGCACCGCGATCGGCTTGTCGACGTTGACTCCCGCGGGGACGTGCACGAGGACCGGCGCCTCGACGAACGCGCTGTTCAGCAGGGTGAAGTAGTCGACGTCGTACGGCGCGACGGTGCCGAGCAGCTCCGCGTGGTCAGCGTCGAGCGAGCCGAGCACGACACCGCGCCGGGCGAGCGGCTCGTCCAGCGCGACGTGGGCGACCCGGCCGTTGCGCAGCACGACGAGACCGGCCCGTTCGCCGGCCACCGCCAGCACCCGCTCGAGCGGCTCCGGCACGGTCGGGTCGGTGACGACGTCGGGACCGGGCGGCGCGTACGCGTCGACGTCGAGCTCGCCGATGCGGCTGTAGCGCCAGACCTCCTCGGCGTCGGTGGGCAGCGCGGCGCCGGCGACGCGCTCGGCCGCGACGGCGCGCCTCGCGCGCAGCCACGCGGGACCGGGCACGTCGGCAGAGGATTCAGGGGTGAACACGGGAGGGGACACGGGAACCGCTCAGCTTAGTGAGGCGTCTGGAACAACTACGGCGGCGCCTCCTCACACGACCGCCCTCGCCCGTCACGGTGGGGAAGGTCGTCTCGCTCAGGTTCACCTCGCGCGCGATCGCGGCCATCTGCCGCTCGGGGCAGGCGTCGACCACGACGCAGAGCGCGTTGCCCGACAGAGGACGATCGGTGAAGACGTCGACGATGCAGTAGCGCATCGGATCAACCGAGGAGCGCGACGTGGACGTCGGCGAGCGACTCGAACGGCTCGTACGCCACGTCGGCCAGCTCGCACCACTCGGCCAGGCCGTGGCCCTGCTCGGGCCGCCCGCCCGGGCCCACCTTGGCGAACAACCGGTCGGCGAGCAGCGCAGCCTTGCGGTCACTCACCCCGTCGCCGACGAACACGGCGCGGCGGCCGCGACGGCGGGCATCCTTGATCGGCGCCTGCTTGCACGTCCCACAGGTGGAGCACGGGCAGCACCGGTCGGCATGGGGGAACACGAGCGCGCCAGTTGCGAAGTCGACCGCGTTGGTCAGCACCTCGACGCCGAACGGGGCGAGCGCCTCCTCCACGTGGAAGCCGAACCCGTCCGACACGACCATGACCTCGGCGCCACCGGCACGCAGGCCTTCGACGAGCGGGCCCAGACCCGGGTCGAGAGGCACCTCACGGGCGACCGCGCGCAGCGCGTCCTCGTCGACGGGGAGCATGGCCCACTGTCGGGAGAGCGCCTCCCGGCTCCCGATGGTGCCGCTCGCGTACTCGTCGTCGACCGCCCGCCAGTCGTCGTTCGTCAGTCGATCGAGCAGGTGCACGCCGGTGTCGGCCGCGGTGATCGTGCCGTCGAAGTCGAGAAACACCGAGACCGCGCTGAGGTCCACAACCGTCACGCCGATCAGTGTGCCCGATCGATGCGGACAACGGCGTTGCCGTGCGCGCCGCGGTCGCCTCAAGCATTTTCGCGTTTCATCCGAAGGAGAGTGCAAGTTGGCAAGGCGGTCGCTGGGGGAGGCGGAGGCCCTCAGAGGAGGCGTAGATGTTCGGGGTGGGTCATGAGCGGCTGGCGAGGAGCCGCGTCGTCGTTGCCGGAGCAGTCACGGGGATCGTGGTGCTCGTGCCGTTGCCGGTCCACGCCGGGACTCCCCTCTACCACGCGGCCGTGCAGTACGCCGCCGGCTCGCAGCCCCGATCGGTCGTCACGGTCGATGTGAACGGCGACGGCCGGCTCGACGTGGTCTCGGCGAATGCCGGTGACGGCAGCGTGTCCGTGTTCACGGGCACCGGCGACGGCACCCTCGTCCCCGCGACGTCGATCGCAGTCGGTGGTTCGCCGACGACCGTGTCGGTCGGCGACTTCAACCACGACAACGATCCCGACCTCGCGATCACCGCCTTCGCCACCCCCCCGGCCGCCCCCGCAGTGTCGGTGCTCCTCGGTGCGGCCGGCGCGGCCTTCAACCCGCCCGTCACCTATCCGCTCGCGCTGGACGCGCTCGGCGGCGCCGTGGCCGACGTGGATGGCGACGGCAACCTCGACATCGTCGCCGTCGATCCCTTCGGGGTCTCGGTGCTCCTCGGCGCGGCCGACGGCTCCTTCGGCGCGGCCGTGCGTCAACCGGTGGGGACCTTCCTGTCCAGCGTGTCGATCGGTGACGTCAACGGAGACCACGACCCCGACCTCGTCCTCGGTCAGTTCGCAGGTCAGGTGCTGGTGCTGCTCGGCGGCCCGGGTGCCACCTTCGGCGCTCCCGCGGGCTTCGACGGTGGCGTGACTCCCGACTCCGTCGCGATCGGCGACGTGAACGGCGACGGGCACCTCGACCTCGCGGTGGCCGACTTCAGCGCACCCGGGGTCGCAGTGCTCCTCGGTACCGGCGACGGGACCTTCGCGCCCGCCACGAGCTACGCCACCGGCGTGGTCAACGGGATGGCGACCCACGTCGCCATCGCCCGGCTCGACGGCGACGCGCGTCCTGACATCGTCGTGACGAACAGCGGTACGCACGACGTGTCGGTGCTGCTCAACGAGGGCGGCGGCACCTTCGGTCCCGCGACCCAGTACGCAGCCGGCACCGGCCCGTTCGCGGCAGCAGTCGGCGATCTCGACGGCAACGGTGCGAGCGACCTCGTCGTCGCCAACTCGGGCTCGGCGGACGTGTCGGTCCTGCTCGGCGTCACCCCGAACCTGCCGCCGGACTGCGGCGCGGTGACCGCCGCGCCGAACCAGTTGTGGCCCCCGAACCACACGATGCGCCCGGTGCTGGTGAGCGGGGCCGGCGACCCCGACGGCGACGTCGTCGTGACGACCGTCACCGGCGTCACCCAGGACGAGCCGGTTCTGAGCGTCGACGACCCCGAGATCGCGCCGGATGCGCAGCTCGGGACCCATCCCGGTGAGGTGCTGCTCCGCGCCGAGCGCAGCTCGTCGGGCGACGGACGGGTGTATCGAATCGCTGTCACCGCGACCGACGTCCATGGCGCCGCCTGTTCGCGCGTCGTCACCGTCGGAGTGCCGCTCGGCTCACGCTCCACCGCGGTCGACTCGGGAGCGAGCTACGACTCTCTGAACCCGGGGCAACCACCGGCCGCGTGGCGCGTCGGCGGTCGCCACTGAGGCTGAACCGCGCGGCCCCGGGCTCCGCTCGACACATGGGCGGGCCGCCGTCGGGGGCATAGCATCACCGCATGACCGCGACATCGAGCGTCCTGACCATCGAGCGCGACGGCCACGTCGCGACGCTGTGGCTCGACAACCCCGATCGGCGCAACGCCTTGGGGCCGGCGTTCTGGGACGACCTGCCGGTGATGATGGCCGAGCTGGCCGACGACGACGAGATCCGGGTCGTGGTGATCGCGGCGCGTGGCCCGTGCTTCACGGTCGGCCTCGATCTCAAGAGCATGGGGGGCTCCGTGGCCGGCGGTGGTCAGGGCCGGTCCGACGCCGGCCGGCGCACGGCGATGCTGCGCGAGCTCAGGCGCCTGCAAGGCTCGATCAACGCGGTGGCCGACTGTCCCAAGCCCGTCCTTGCCGCGGTGCACGGCTACTGCATCGGAGGCGGCATCGACCTCATCACCGCGTGCGACATCCGGTTGGCGTCCGCGGATGCCATCTTCTCGGTGCGCGAGACCAAGATCGCCATCGTCGCCGACCTCGGCACGCTGCAACGCCTGCCGGGCATCGTGGGCCGGGGCCACGTGGCCGAGCTGGCGCTGTCGGGCAAGGACATCACGGCCGACCGGGCGCGCGACATCGCCCTCGTGAACGACGTCCTGCCCGATCACGACGCGCTCCTCAAGGCCACCTACGAGCTGGCGGCGGAGATCGCGGGCAACTCCCCGCTCGTCGTGCAGGGCACGAAGGCCGTCCTGCGCGCGGGCGAGGGCCACTCTGTCGCCGAGGGTCTCGACTACGTCGGCATCTGGAACGCGGCCTTCCTCCAGTCCAACGACCTGGTGGAGGCCATGACCGCGTTCGCCGAGAAGCGAGCGCCGCATTTCACCGGCGACTGAGCCGCCACCGGTTGCTCCTCGATCCCTACGGCATGCGCCCCATGAACGCGATGAACTTGTCCTGCGCGGACGCGTCGTCGGCCACCGTCACCGCCGGACCGCACACGCCCGGCATGCGGAGCATTTGGTCCATCGGCGCGACCGTCTCGGCGCACTCCTTCACCAGGTCCGCGGGGAGCGTCGTGTCCTGCCCCGTCGCCTTGGCGACGTCCCACGCGTGCGTGAGGTGCTCCATGAAAGCGATCGCAGCCATCGTCGATCCTGGCAGCGATCCGAACGGCATCTCCCAGTTCCGGTCCAGCACACCGTTGCCGCGCAGTGCAGTGAGCAGCGCGGCACGGCGCTCGTCGTAGACCGCGCCGGCGTCCGGCCCGAGCTGGTCTCCTTGCGGCGGGCCTGGCTTTCCACCCTCGGCAGCCACCCTCAGCATGTCGAGGCCGCCAACGAGATGGTTGAGCAACGCCCGCACGTCGAACTCGGCGCAGGGCGTCGGCTTGGACAGATCGTCGGGCGCAACCCCCTTGACCTTCCCGGCGGCGAAGCCTGTCGCGCGCTCGACACGTTCGATCGGATCCATGTCTCGCTTCCTTTCAGCGTTGTCGTGAGCATGCGCGCGCAACGCTAGGCGAAGCGGCTAGCCGACCGAGCCCTCCATGTTGAGCTCGATCAGCCGGCTCCACTCAACCGCGTACTCCATGGGCAGGGTGCGCGTGACGGGCTCGATGAAGCCGTTGACGATCATGCTCATGGCCTGCGTCTCAGAGAGGCCGCGGCTCATGAGGTAGAAGAGCTGGTCCTCGCCGACCTTCGAGACGGTGGCCTCGTGGCCGATGCGCGCGTCCTGCTCGTTGATCTCCATGTAGGGATAGGTGTCGGAGCGGCTCGCCTCGTCGAGGATGAGCGCGTCGCAGCGCACGTGGCTCTTGGCGTTGGTCGCGCCTTCCTCCACTCGCACGAGGCCGCGGTACGACGTGCGCCCGCCGTCCTTCGAGATCGACTTCGACACGATGGTGGAGCTGGTCTCCGGGGCGGCGTGCACCATCTTGGCCCCCGCGTCCTGGTGCATCCCGGGACCCGCGTACGCGACCGACAGCACCTCGCCGGTGGCCTTGGGCCCCATGAGATAGACGGCCGGATACTTCATCGTGAGCCGCGAGCCGATGTTGCCGTCGATCCACTCGACGTGGGCCTCGGCCTCGGCGCGGGCGCGCTTCGTGACCAGGTTGTAGACGTTGTTCGACCAGTTCTGGATCGTCGTGTAGGTGATGCGCGCGCCGGGCTTGGCGATGAGCTCCACCACGGCCGAGTGCAGGGAGTCGGTGCTGTAGACGGGGGCCGAGCAGCCCTCGATGTAGTGCACCTGCGAGCCCTCGTCGGCGATGATCAGGGTGCGCTCGAACTGGCCCATGTTCTCCGCGTTGATGCGGAAGTAGGCCTGGAGCGGCATCTCGACCTTCACACCCGGCGGCACGTAGATGAAGCTGCCACCCGACCAGACGGCCGAGTTGAGCGCGGCGAACTTGTTGTCGTTGGGCGGGATGATCGTGCCGAAGTATTGCTTGACGATCTCGGGGTGCTCGCGCAGCGCGGTGTCCATGTCCGCGAACAGGACCCCCTGGGCCTCGAGGTCCTCCCGGTTCTTGTGGTAGACGACCTCGCTCTCGTACTGCGCGGTGACTCCGGCGAGGTACTTGCGCTCCGCCTCGGGGATGCCCAGCTTCTCGTAGGTGTTCTTGACCGACTCGGGGAGCTCGTCCCACGCGTCGACCTGACCCTCGGTGGGCTTGATGTAGTAGTAGATGTCGCTGAAGTCGATGTTCGGCATGTTCACCGCGAACCACGGCGCCATCGGCTTCCGCTCGAAGTTCTTGAGGGCGCGCAGGCGGAACTGGCGCATCCAGTCGGGCTCGCCCTTCATCTCCGACATCTCGTTGACGATCTCGACGTTGATGCCCTTCTTGGGCTTGAAGACGTAGTCCTCGACGTCGCTCCAGCCCAGCTTGTAACGGCCGAGATCGAGATCGGTGGACGCCATCAGGCAATCAGCTCCTGCTACAGGGGGTTCGGGTGGGTCGGGGGAATTTCCCCTACGCAGATAGTAACAACTACCGGTTGCAAACACCCGGGGGACACGAAGGCTTCCCGGGACGGCTCAGGAATCGACGTCGCCGAGCCCGGGGAGGCGCCGTGGCGGCGGCCCCCACCGGCCCCGCAGGAAATCGGCCACGCCCCACGCCCGCGCCAGCACCTCGGCCCGAGCCGACCTGCGGGTCTCGGCGGGCGCGGTTCGCCGGGCGCCCGCCTGAGCGAGGCGCACGAGCAGCCTGACCTGGCCGTAGATGCCGGCGGCGACACCGCGGGCCCCTCCCACCCGGCGCCGGTAGTCGAGGCCGTTCCGGGTCATCAGGTAGGCGTAGGCACCGGGGCGCTCCCGCTTGCCCGGCGCCTGGAAGGCGACGGCGTCGCGCACGGTGCCCACCCGCCAGCCCCATTGGGTGCCCCGCAGGGCCAGGTCGGAGTCCTCGCAGTAGATGAAGAAGCGCTCCTCGAAGAGCCCGACCTGCTCGAGCATGCGCCGGTTGAGCAGCAGGGCGGCGCCGTCGGCCCAGTCGCACTCACCGATGCCCGGGGGACCGGCGCGGCCCGGGTGCTTGAGGTGGCGCAACCGTCCTCCGGGCTCGACCACTCCCCCGTAGGAGAAGGGCTCACCCGGCCGGTGGAAGAGCTCGGGCGCCAGTATCCCGAACGTCGGTGCGCCCGCCGCCGCCGTCTCCAGCCGCGAGATCGTGCCCTCCGCGAGTCGGACGTCGTGGGTCAGCACCAGCACGTGCGATGCGTCGTGCGCGAGCAGGTGCTTGATGCCGACGTTCATGCCTGCGCTGTAACCGAGGTTCCGACCCGGGTGGATGGCGTGGACGCCGGCATGCGCGCACCCGTTCGCCGTCGCGCCGTTGTGCACCAGCACGACCGCGTCGGCGGTGACGCCCTGTGCCGCGAGCTGCGTGACGAGCTCGGCCGACGGCGCGCCGTCGCCATGGGTGAGGACGACGACGCCGAGCTCCACCTGCGTCAGCGCACCAACCCCCGGTCGGCGAGCTCCGAGGTGGCACGGGCCACGTCGTCGACGGCGTGCTGCTCGCGGGCCCAGTCGACGAGGTCGGCGAGGCCGTCGGCCACGGCCAGGCCGGGGGTGAAGCCCAGGCCGTCGCGGGCGAGCGAGATGTCGGCGATGCAGTGGCGGATGTCGCCCTCGCGGTACTGCCCCACCAGCTCGGGCTCGAGGTCGACCCCGAGCAGCTTGGCGAGGAGCTGGGCGAGCTCGAGGATCGACGTGGGCTCGCCCGTGCCGATGTTGACCGCCTGGTAGTCCAGCGTGTCGTGCTCGAGCGCCAGCAGGTTGGCCCGCACGATGTCGCTCACGTGCACGAAGTCGCGGGCCTGCCGGCCGTCCTCGAAGATGAGGGGCGACTTCCCGTTGAGCAGCCGCGAGGAGAAGATCGCGCACGCGCCGGTGTAGGGATTGGAGAGCGACTGGCGGGGCCCGTACACGTTGAAGTAGCGGAGTGCGACGGACGGGATGCCATAGGCGCGTCCGACGACGAGGCAGTACTGCTCCTGGTCCTGCTTGGTGACCGCGTAGACCGACGCAGGCGCCAGCCGCTTGCTCTCGGGGGTGGGCAGGGGCGTCAGCGCGAGCCCGCACCGGGGACAGGCCGCCTCCCAGGCACGCGAGAGGAGCTGCTCGGGCGGCCGCAGCCCCGGGTCGACCTCGCCGTGCTCGGGGCACCGGTACGCACCCTCGCCGTAGATCGACATCGACGAGGCGACGATCAGCTTCTGGATATGGTCGCGGTGCGGGAGGAGGGCTTCGAGCAGCACGGCCGTACCGAGGGCGTTGGCCCGCACGTAGCGACCGATCTCGTACATCGACTGGCCGACACCGACCTCGGCCGCCTGATGGAACACCGCGTCGACACCGTCGACCGCGCGGGCCATGAGGTCGGGGTCGGTGACGTCGCCCTGCAGGAACTCGACCCCGTCGGGCAGGTACCGGGGGCCGCCCGAGTGGTGGACCTGGGGGACGAGGCGGTCGATGACGCACACGGCGTGACCTCGCTCGAGCAACGCCTCGGCGAGATGCGACCCGATGAACCCGGCGCCCCCGGTCACGAGTACGCGCAGCTTGCTCAACCCGGCTCCCCTCCCGATGGGTCGACCCGGCGCGACCGGGTCAACCGGGCAGGATACCGACCTTTACGACTCCGGCCAGCAGAACATCTCGAGTTGGATGTTGTCGGGGTCGCGGAACACGAGCACGCCGCCATAGGGGGCGTCGGTGATCGCCGAGTGCTCGACACCCAGCTCGTCGAAGCGCGCCTTCCACGCCTCGAGGGCGGCCCGGCTCTCCACCTGGAAGCCGAGGTGGTCGAGACCGGTGCGCGTCTCCTTGAAGGCCTCTCCCTCGTTGGCGTCGTGGGCATGGAGCCCGACCACCAGCTGAGTCGCGGGGTGCACCATCACGACGTACTTGTGGCCGGGCTCGTCGATCTTCATCACCTGCGTGAGCCCGAGGACCTCCGCGTACCACGGCTCGCTCACGTCGAGCTCGTTGACCGTCAGCGCGATGTGGTTGACGCCGGTGATCTCGGGCATGGGGCCGAAGGTAGTCCTTCAGGCGCGGCCCTGGCCCGCCCACGAGGCGAACAGCGCGGCGTACCGGCCCTCGCCTCGCACCAGGTCGTGGTGGGTGCCGAGCTCGACCAGACGGCCGTCGTTGACGACGGCGACGCGGTCCGCTCGCTCGGCGGTCGAGAGGCGATGGGCGATGACGACGACCGTCCGCCCCTCCATCAACACCCCCATGGCCGCCTCGACGATGGCCTCCGTGCCCGGGTCGAGGTTCGACGTCGCCTCGTCGAGCACCAGCAGCTCGGGGTTGGCCAGCGCGGCCCGGGCCAGTGACACGAGCTGGCGCTCCCCCGCGGAGAGCCGCGAGCCGCGCTCGCGCACCTCGGTGTCGAGGCCGTCGGGCAGCGCGGTGAAGCGCTCGTAGGCGCCGATCACGCGCAGGGCCCGGTCGACGTCGGCGTCGGACGCACCCACCCGGCCGACGCGCACGTTGTCGCGCACCGTCCCGCCGAACAGGAAGCCCTCCTGGGGCACCACCGCGATCCGCGCCCGCAGCGAGTCGAGGGTGGCGTGGCGCAGGTCGACCCCGCCCATGGTGATGCGGCCCTCGGTCGGGTCGTGCAGTCGCGCCACCAGCTTGGCCAAGGTGGACTTGCCCGCTCCCGTGGGGCCCACGAGGGCGAGGCGCTCGCCGGGGACGATCTCGAGGTCGACGCCGGTCAGCACCGGCACCCGGCCGTCGTAGGAGAACCCGACCCCCTCCATGGCGATGGCACCGCGCAACGGCAGGTCGACTGCATCGGGCGCCTCGCGCACGGTGGCCTCCGTGTCGAGCAGGCCGAACAGCTTCGCCAGCGCGGCGCCGGCCGACTGCAGGGTGTTGAACAGCTGGCTCAGCTGCTGGATGGGCTCGAACAGGTTGCCCAGGTAGAGCACGAAGGCGGCGACGGTCCCCACCGTCACCGAGCCGTCGTGCACCAACCACCCGCCGACGCCGACGACCGCGGCCGTGGTCGCCACGCCCGCCAGCTCGACGACGGGGAAGTAGTACGACGCGATGCGGGCGGCGTCGAGGTTGGCCTGCAGCTGAGCGCGGTTGTGCCGCGAGAAGCGCTCGTCCTCGATCTCCTCACGCGCGAACGCCTGGATCTCGCGCACGCCCGACAGGTCCTCCTGCAGGGTCGAGAGGGTCTGGCCGATCCGGTCGCGCACGATGAGATAGGCGCGGTTCGATCGGCGGCGGAAGCGCACGCTCGCAGCCAGCACGATCGGCACCGAGACCAGGCAGACGAGGGCGAGGCGGGGCGACATGCTGACGATCACCACGACCGAGCCCAGCAGCAGCAGCGCGTTCGTGACGAAGAGGACGAGGCCGAACTGCACGAGCTCGGTGAGCGCGTCGATGTCGGACGTCATGCGCGAGACGAGGCGACCGGTCTGCTCGCCGCTGAAGAAGTCGAGCGACAGCGACTGCAGATGGTCGAACACACGCACGCGCAGATCACGCAGGAAGCTCTCACCGATCCGCGCCACCATCCACACCTGCATGCGGCCCAGCACCACGGCCGCGAACGCGACACCGAGGAAGGCGAGCGCCGCCCGGTCGAGCGCGCCGCCGTCGCGGCGGCGGAGGCCGTGGTCGATGCCGTAGCGCACGAGGGCCGGGCCCGCGAGCAACGCACCGGTCGCGCCCACCATCACAATGCTCGCCAGCACCACCGAGCGGCGGTAGGGACGCAGCATGGCGGCCGTGCGACGCAGCACCCGGCGCGCGGTCTCGGCGTCGAGGCGCTCGTCGTCCTCGACGGTGATCGGCGGGGCCCCGCCGAAGCGCATCATCGCTCTGCCCCCACCCCTCCGCGCTCCGCCACGTCTCGCTCGCCCGACACGTCGTCCCGCGCGGCCTGAGCCAGCACCTCGCGGTAACGGGGGCTCGAGTCGAGCAGGCTCTCGTGCGTTCCCTCGGCGACGATGCGGCCCTCGTCGAGCAGCACCACCCGGTCGGCCAGCGCGATCGTGGCGGGCCGGTGGGCGATGACGATTGTGGTCCGCCCGCGCATCACCTCCGCGAGCGCGGCGCGGATCTCGTGCTCCTTGGTCGGGTCGACCGAGCTGGTCGCGTCGTCCAGGATGAGGACGCGAGGGTCGGCGAGGATGGCCCTCGCGATGGCGATCCGCTGGCGCTGCCCGCCCGAGAGCGAGTAGCCGTGCTCACCGATCACGGTGTCGTAGCCCTTCGGCAACGCGTCGATGAACTGGTCGGCGCCCGCCAGCGCGGCGGCGCGTCGCACCAGGGCGTCGGACGCATCGGGGTCGGCGAACGCGATGTTGCCGCGCACGGTGTCGGCGAAGAGGAACGTCTCTTCGAAGACGATGCCCACCGCTCGCCGCAACTCACGGACGCGCAGGTCGCGCAGGTCGACCCCGTCGAGCGTGATGCGCCCGGCGTCGACGTCGTAGAAGCGCGGGACGAGGCGGGCCACCGTCGTCTTGCCACACCCGGTGGGGCCGACGAGCGCGACGGCCTCTCCCGCCCGGAGGTCGAGGTTGAGATCGTGCAACACCGGCTTGCCGCCCCCGTAGTCGAAGCGCACGGCCTCGAAGCGGACGTCGCCGGGGTGGTCGCGCGCCGGCAGCGAGCGCGCCGCCGGCGCGTCGACGATGGCAGGTGCGGTCGACAGGAGCTGGTCGATGCGCTGCGACGCGGCGACCGCCCGCTGCCCCTGGGCGACGAGCATGCCGGTCATGCGCAGCGGCCACACGAGCATGAGCACGTAGGCGTTGAACGCGACCAGCTCGCCGATCGAGAGATGGCCGGCCAGCACCTGGTGGCCGCCGTACCAGAGCACCATCACGAGGCCGACGGCCGGGAGGAAGTCGAGGATCGGCAGGTAACGCGAGCGGATGCGAGCCGCGGCGAGCGACTGGTTGTAGACGTCGTCTGCTTCTTTCCGCAGCCGGCGCGCCTGCAGGGGCTCGGCCGCGAACCCCTTCACCACGCGGATGCCCGACACCGTCTCCTCCACGACGGACGACAGCTCTGCCAGCTCCTGCTGGAGCGCCAGAACCGACGGGTGGATGCGTGTGGAGAACCGCTTCGCCACCAGGTTGAGGAACGGGAGCGCACCCAGGGCGAGCAGGGCGAGACCGGCGTTGCTGAGGAGCAGCACCACCGCGACCGCGGCAACGGTCGCCGCGTTGGCGATGAACAACGGGATGAACACGAGGAAGAACTGGATCTGTTGGATGTCGCTGTTGGCGCGCGCCATGAGCTGGCCGGTCTGCGCCTGGTCGTGGAAGGCGAAGTGGAGCCGTTGGAGGTGCGCGAACAGGCGCTGTCGCAGATCGGTCTCGACGCGGGCCGCGATGCCGATCGCGAGATAGCGACGCAGGCCGGTGGACGCGCCCTGCACCGCGCCGACCGCGACCATCAGCAGCGAGTACCGCAGCAGGGCACCCCGCTCGTCGGCGATGATGCCGCGGTCGATGGCGACGCGCGCCAGCGATGGCACGCTGACCTTGGCGGCCGTCCAGATGAGGCCGAAGAGCACGCCGACCCAGATGGCGCGACGCTGCGGCCGAAGGGCTTCGCGCATGAGCCGCCAGCCCCGCCGCCGCCCGACCGCGCTGTCGTCGAACGGCGCGCGCGTGCCGGTCGGGGCGTCCTCCATGTGCCCATCTTGCTCGGGAGCCGGCGGGGGTGCTGCGGTTATCCCCGGCGCGACTCGTCGACCAGCTGCCGGAACAGGCCCTGCTGCTCGGGCCAGTCCTCCAGCAGCTCGGGGTGCCACTGCACCGCCACCACCCGCGACGTGGCCTCCAGCTCGATGGCCTCGACCGTGCCGTCCTCGGCCCAGGCCACCGGGCGCGTGCCCGGCGCCGCGTCGCGCACCGCCTGGTGGTGCAACGAGTTGACCTCGAGCTCGGTCTCGCCGAGCGCCTCGGCCAGCCGGCTCTCGGGCTCGACCTTCACCTTGTGGACGGGCTCGATGCCGCGGTCGAGCCAGTTGTGCACCTGGCCGGTGAGGGCGGGGACGTGCTGCACGAGGGAGCCGCCGAGGGCCACGTTGACGATCTGCATGCCCCGGCACGTCGCCAGGACCGGAAGGTCGCGCTCGAGGGCGAGCCCGAAGAGACGGAGGTCGAAGTCGTCGCGTGCCGGGTCGACGTTCTGCGTCTCGGGGATGGGGTTGGCGCCGTAGCGCGACGGCTGCACGTCGCCGCCGCCGGTGAGCACCAGGCCGTCGATCGCCCCGATCATCGAGTCGACATCGGTGGGATCGATCACGGGCAGCACCACGGGCACGCCCCCCGCCCGCACGACGGACTCCACGTAGAACCGCGACGCCGTGTGCAGGAGCGTGCGCCCGATCGACGTCTCGACGATCCGGGGAAAGGCGGAGATGCCGATGACGGGCTTCGCCGGGTGCGGGCCCTTGCGCTCGCTCATGCCCTCAAGCCTAGAGCCGGGCCGCTCTGGCACTACAGAGGAACGGACCTGCTGCCGATGCTCACACGCAGAGAAGGGGAAGAGGTGCGCTTCGAAGAACTGTCCCTGCGGATCCCGGGCGACGAGCTCCGGATGCGCTTCCACGAGAAGACCACGGTCCTCAGTGGCCTCGGCGCGCTCGAACGCCAGGGACTGGTCGAGAGCCTCCTGGGCGCGCTGGCGGCAGGGCCCGCCCAACAGGCCGAGCTGACCTACATCGACGCCCAGGGCCGGCGGGTCCGGATCCGCCGTGACCCCACCGGTGACGTCACCCACAGCTTCGACGACGGCAGCGTCGCTCCCGACTTCCTCGCGCTCCTCGGCGTCGACCTCGTCGGCCTGCGTGACCTGGCCCACGTGCGGGCGGGCGACCTGGGCCTGCTCACCACCGACATCGGCCTGCCCGAGCCTCCCGAGCTCGCCGAGTCGCGGGCCGCGCTGGCGGAGCTCAACGAGAAGCTGGAGTCGGCGCTCGCGGCGCGCCAGGCCGTCGAGGCCATGCGGATGGAGCTGAGCCGGATCGACGAGGGCATGCGTGAGGCCGACGAGGGCCGGGCCAAGCGGCGCTACGCGCGGCTCCTCACCGACCTCGAGCGGGTGCGCGCCGAGGCCACCGCGATGCGCACCGGCGATGCGGGTGCGGCAGCCGACAAGCGCTTCGTCGAAGCCGGGCGGCTGGCCCTACGCGTCGCCGAACGCTGGCACGCGACCAGGGACGCGCTCAAGCAGGCCACAGCAGACTTCGGCGACCGCGAGCGTCTCGACGCGCGCACCCTGGCCGAGTCGGAGTCGATGCCCGAGCACGCCCCGGCGGAGCTGGACGCGCTCGTGTCACGGCTCGAGCTGGCCGAGTCCCGCCGCAACGCGCTCGCGGCGCGACTGTCGACCCTGGCGACCTCCCGGCTCCCCGAGCCGTCCCACCCCTCGGTGGTGCGCCTGGCGCGAGGCGACCAGGAGACGGTCTGGGAGACCGCGAAGAAGGCCATCGACTCGGGTCTGCGCCTCGAGCGCGAGTCGATCAACCTCGGCGGCCTGGCCGCGGAGGGTGTCTCCCAGGCGGTGGGCGAGGAGTTGGAGGAGGCGCACGAGCAGCTCGGGGCGGCCGAGCGCCTGCTCGAGAGCCGGCAGCGCGTCGGGTACCTGACGACCGGAGGCGCCACCGCCCTCGCCGCGATCGCGCTCATCCTCTTCCCCCTTGCGGCACCGCTGGCCATCGCCGCAGGCATCGGGGGCGCCGCGTGGTCGATCCTGCGACCCCGGCGCCGGCTGGCGGTGGCGAGGGGACGGGAGGAGGAGGCGCTGAACCAGGCGGGAGTGCCCACCTACCTGTCGTTCCACATGCGCCGCATCGACGCCACCATCGACCCGGGGACCCGCGAGCGCCTCGATCTCGCCGCGCTCGAGCATCGGGTCGCGCTGGGCAGGTGGCACGAGCTGGCCGGTCCCGTCGACCCTGTCAGCGCGCTCGAGATCGAGAAGGAGGTGCGCGATTACGCGCACGCGTTGTCCTCCCTCGACGGCGCGGCGGAGGAGATCGACGCGGTGCGGCTCGAGCTGACGCAGGTGGCCGAGCCCCACGCGGAGGAGGCGCTCGCCGAGCTCATGCGCGCGTGCGAGCCCTTCGGCGTCGACGACCCGCGGGTCGCGGCCGCCATGGTGCGCCATCAGATCGAGACCGCGAGCACCGCCCGACTCCAGCTGCGGCTGGAAGCTGCGGAAAACGATGAGCGTCACCTGCGCGACGAGCTCTACGACGTCCTCAAGCAGCTGGGGTTCGAGGAGGGCGAGATCGTCGACCGCGTCGGCGGCCTCGAGCATGCGCTCGCGGCGGCGCTCGGGCGCGAGCAGGCACGCGATCGAGGGCGTGACAAGGACGTGGTGGAGCGCGAGCTGGTCGAGCTCGAGGCCCGCGTCCGCCAGGAGCGCCGCCCCGAATGGGGAGCGGCGGTCACCGCGTTCGACGGCGAGGAGCCCGACGTGGAGGCGCTGGCCCGCAGGCGCGAGAGCACGGCCCAGGCCCACGAGATGGCCGCCAAGCTCGTTCCCGACGTCGAGCTGCTCGCCGATCGTCGCAACGCGGTCGAACGTCGCGTCGCGGTGCTGGAGTCCTCCCTCGGCGAGGTGTCCTCGGCCAATCCTCTCTTCGAGACACCCGACATCGAGCAGCTGCTCCTCGCACGCGTCGTCGCGGCCCGCAACGCGGGCCCGATGGGCGAGGCGCTGCCTGTCCTCCTCGACGAGCCGTTCCTGCGCCTGCACGGCGAGAGCAAGTGGGCCATGCTCGACCTGGTCGAGCGCCTTGCTGAGAAGACGCAGATGATCTACCTCACCGACGACGTCGACGTCGTCGTGTGGGCCCGCCGACGCAGCGCCACGGGCGTGCTCGCCCTGCTCGAGCCCGTCGCCGAGATCGCCTGAGCCGAATCTCGCTGGGGGCTTGGAAATCGAACGTATGTTCGAGTAGAGTGACGTCAGCGCTTCCCCGCAACGGTGATTCCTCGCGTCCGCGGGAGAGGCGATGTCGGTGCTCGACGAGCTGCAGGCGACGGTGGCGACGCAGCGGCGCGTCCTGTCCGCGCTCGAGCCGGGCTGCCTCAACGGTCCCGACGCGCTGCGTCTGTTGGAAGTCATCACCGAGGGCGAGCGGG
>VAWU01000060.1:17226-18511 GCA_005888325.1 Actinomycetota bacterium | reverse complement strand
CTCGTCGTGATGTCGCCCACCCCTGTGGTGTTGCTGTTGCGCAGATAGAACGTGCCACTGCGGAACACGCCGATCGTGTCCTTCCCGTCGTGGTTCCAGTCGCCGCACACCGGTACGTCGGTCGGGTTGCCGAAGTGGACGGTGATGTCGCCGATCCCCGGTGTATTGGTGTTGCGCAGATAGAACACGCCGTTCCGGAACACGCCCGGCGTGCTCACCCCGTCGCCATCCCAGTCACAGGTCAGCGGCACGTCGCTCGGGGCTCCATAGCTGAAGAAGCCGTCGGGAGCGCCCGTTGTCGAAGCGTTGCGCAGGTACCACGTTGGCAAGCCGGTGCTCGTCTGGACCGACCAACTGCGGCCGGCCGGGGTGTCGTCGACCAGGCCCGTCGGGCTCGTGGCCCGCACCAGGAACGTGTGGTTGCCGTTCGCCAGCGCCGAGTACGTCGTGGGCGACGCGCACGGCGCGTACGCCGCGCCGTCGAGGCTGCAGCCGAAGGTGGAGGCCGCCACCGAGGCCGAGAACGTGAGCGTGGCCGAGGTGAAGCTCCCGACTCCCGATGGGCCCGAGTCGATGGTCGTCTCGGGCGGCGTCAGCCCGATGGAGTTGTGGAAGTAGGAATCGGTGCTGAGGTTGTCGTCGCCCGCCACCACGAGCAGCCCGGTGGTGTCGTCGGTGTTCTGCTTGGTTGACGAGGGGTTGTTGATGTGCGTGTCGGTTGCACTCTGGATGAACGGCGTTCCCAAGCCTGCAGGAAACGAGATCGCGTCGAGGCTCGACTGCTTGTGGTAGATGGCTCCGCCGTTGCAACAGGGTTCACTCACCTTGCCGAACCGGTAGCTCGTCCACGTGCTCCCCTTCAGCACGAGCAGATGGATGAGCGTCTCCGTGCTGCCGACGTGCGAGGTCTTGACCGCCGCGAGGACCCGACCGGCCGGATCGTTCGGCGGAAGGGCCTTCAGGTTGATGTGGTCATCCGCCGCCTTGATACCCGAGTAGGCGGTGCCGCCCGGAGCGGTGGTGAGCGTCCACGCCTGGTCGTCGGTGCCGTCGGTGTGGGTGGACCAGTACATGTGCGTCGGCTGTGTCGCGGTGTCGGCCACGTTCTGGTTGCTCCACATGATGCCGACCTTGTTGCCGTCGAGCTGGACGATCGACGATTCGTCGCCCTCCGGCTCTGCCAGCGCGTTGGCCGCGGAACCGACGGGTAGGACGTAGGGCGCGACCCACGTCTGCGGTGTGGCGGCGGAGTTGTGAGTCACCATCACCTGACCGTTCAGCACGA
>VAWU01000060.1:4388-17220 GCA_005888325.1 Actinomycetota bacterium | reverse complement strand
TTGGCGATGACCGCGGCGGTGAGCTGCCCGTCCGCGATGTCGACGGGGAACCCGGCATCGACGGCATAGGTCTTGGTCGCAGCGTCGTAGCCGTACTGCCAGAACTTGACGCTGCGGTCGAGCGTCGCGTTCGAGCTCACGCTGGACGAGGCCACGTAGAGGCGGTCGCCGTCGGAGAGCGCATCCACGTGCACGTTGCCCCGGGTGTCGACCGGCACACCCGTGTCGATCCACGATTGCGTGGCCGGGTCGAACTGGTTGATGTAGAAGTTGCCACCGCCGGGCGTCGTCCGGTACAGCACACCCCACCAGAGGCCATCGTGTTGCCAGAGCTTGCTCTGCGGCTTCTCCGCGGTCGGCGCGGTGGTGCCGGCGTACGAGTGGTCCTTGTACCCGACCGTCACCGGAGCCGCGGACGACGGACCCGCAACGGACGCGACCGCCGACGACAGGACCGCCAGACCCCCGAGCACACGTGCGACGCGCCCGATGCCGCGGCGAGAGCCGTCGTGAGCCATCGATCCCCCTTCACCCCGCACGCCCGCGGGTGGTGCGTTTGCGTCACCGTATTTGCGCAGAGGGTGGCGATCTATGGGTCAAACGGACCAATTGGTCCACGGTGACCACCCTGGGGGGCGGGCGCGTTGCTAGACGCTGAGCTCGTCGACGAGACGGGCGAGGGGGTCGTGCCAGTCGGGGAGCAGGGGGAGGCCGGAGAGGCGCAGAGCCGCGTTGTCGAGCACGGAGTTGGCGGGACGGGGGGCGGGGCGGGCCGGGAGCAGGTCGGCCGTTGCGATGGGGCGCACCTTGGCCGGGTCGAGGCCGGCGGCGGCCAGGATGGCCCGGGCGAAGGCGAACCACGTCGTGGCGCCCTGGTTGGTGACGTGGAACGTTCCCGGCAGCCGCGCCACGACCAGGCGCCGGATCGCCCCCGCCAGGTCGGAGGTGAACGTGGGGCAGCCGTGCTGGTCGTCGACGACGGTGAGCTCGTCGCGTTCGGCCGCGGCGCGCAACATCGTTTTCACGAAGTTGCGCCCGTGCGCGCCGCACACCCACGAGGTGCGCACGATCGTCGCGCCGGGATCGAGCTCGCGCTCGCCGCCGAGCTTGGATCGGCCGTACACGGAGAGCGGCGCGGGCGCATCCCATTCGACCCACGGGCGGTCGCCCGTGCCGTCGAAGACGTAGTCCGTCGACACGAAGCAGACGCGGGCGCCCGCGACGCGGGCGCCCTCTACCACGTGACGGGTGCCGAGCGCGTTGGTGCGAAAGGCGCGGTCGGGATCGGTCTCACAACCGTCGACGTCGGTCCACGCTCCTGCGTGCACGACGGCGTCGGGGCGCAGCTCGGTGATCGCCGCGAGCACCGCGTCGCGATCGGCCACGTCGAGCTGCACGTGCGTCGTCGCCACCGTGTCGTGGTCGGCGAACGCGTCCACGAGGTCGTGACCGAGCTGGCCGCCGGCCCCGGTGATCAGGACGCGCACGCCGTCAGACCGCCTTGAGCGGTTCCCACCACCAGCGGTTCTCGAGGTACCACTCGACCGTGGCGGCGAGCGCCTCGTCGAGCTCGCGAGCCGGGCGCCAGCCGAGCGCTCGGATCTTGGTCGAGTCGATCGAGTACCGGCGGTCGTGGCCCAGACGGTCTTCGACGGGCTGGATCATCGACTCGTCGAGGTGCAGCAGCGCCAGGATCTTGTCGGTCAGCGCCCGGTTCGAGACCTCGTTGCCCGCACCGATGTTGTAGATCTCGCCCACCGTGCCGTGCCGGAGCACCAGATCGATCGCCGCGCAGTTGTCCTCCACGTAGCACCAGTCGCGCACGTTCATGCCGTCGCCGTACAGCGGCACCTTCCGGCCGTCGAGCAGGTTGGTGACGAACAGCGGGATGACCTTCTCGGGGTACTGGTAGGGGCCGAAGTTGTTCGACGACCGGGTGATGAGCACCGGCACGCCGTAGGTGGAGGAGTACGACATCGCGATGAGGTCGGAGCCGGCCTTCGACGCGCTGTACGGCGAGCGGGGACCGAGGGGATCGCTCTCCCGGAACGAGCCTTCGGCGATCGACCCGTACACCTCGTCGGTGGAGATGTGCAGGACCCGCTCCACCTCGAGCCGGCGCGCGATGTCCATGATCACGTTGGTGCCGTCGCAGTTGGTGCGGACGAACTCGTCGGGGCTGACGATCGAGCGGTCGACGTGGCTCTCGGCCGCGAAGTGCACGACCGCGCCGTGCCCGGCCATGGCTTCGAGCACCGCGCTGCGATCGGTGATGTCGCCCTTGACGAAGTGGTACCGGGCGTCGGTCTCCAGATCGCGGAGGTTGGCCAGGTTGCCGGCGTACGTCAGCGCGTCGAACACGGTGACCTCGTCGTCGGTGCCGGCGAGCACGTGGCGCACGTAGTTGGACCCGATGAAGCCCGCGCCTCCGGTGACGAAGAGTCTCACGCCGCCGACGTTAGGGGATGCTCAACACGGAAGGGGGATGGGAGCGCCCTTCGACGGTGGCACCGGCTGGGGACGGTTCGAGATCGTGGTCGTCGTGGTGGACGGGCTTGCGCCGGTCGTCGGCGTGGTCACCGCGGCGGGAGGGCGCGCGCCGGCGTAGTCGCGTCCGACCACGAGGGCCACGTCGACACCCTGCAGCGTCGGGTCGGGCACGAGCTGGGCCCCGCTGACGAGCGAGCGCTGGAGGAGCTGCGCCTTGACGATCGCCTCGGGCCGGTGCCGGATGATCGAGCCGGCGTAGTTGAAGTTGTTGGCGTTGCCGTTATCCACCACGTTGTACTGCTGGTTGCGGAGGTCGCCCGAGACCCGGCTCGCCAGCCCGGCGGTGCCGGCCCCGTTCAGCACCCGGACCCGCACGTCGCTCGGCTTCACCGCGAGCGCGCCGCCGGGCTGCGTGCTGTCGATTCCATTGATGCGGTCGATCAGCACCTGGGCGAACGGCTCCACGAGCTGCTCGCCCCCGTAGCTCGCGCCGCTCCCGATCGCCTTTGTCGGCAACGTGAGCAGGTCGACCTTGGTGGGGTCGAGTGACCTGAAGCGCTTGGCGAGGTTGTAGATGTCCTTGGTCGAGAAGGCTTTGTCGATCGTCACCTTGGCGATGCCGATACCGATGAGCCGGTTGAGCGTGAACGGGTTGCCGAGGCCTTGCGACACCGCCTTCTTCAGCATGCGCTGGATGAACACCTTCTGGCGCTCGATGCGACGGATGTCGGCACGCGGATCGTCCGCGGACCAGCGGCCGCCGTCGAGTTGCTGGTAGTGGCGGCTCCGCGCGTAGGCCAGCGCCTGGGTGCCGTCGAGCTTCACGCACCCGGCCTGCGGGATGTTGAGGTTGCTCTTGAGGTCGCGCGCGGGTGACGGGAACGGGATCTCCACGCCGCCCACCGCGTCCACGATGGCCTTGAAGCCCACGAAGTCGACTGCGGCGTAATGGTTCACCTGCACGCCCAGGCTGGTCTGGATCGTCTTCACGAGACGGGGAGCCTCGCCGGTGGTGTACGCGGTGTTGATCCGGTCGCGGCGATTGGTGTCGGCGATGGTGACCACGAGGTCGCGCGGGATCGACAGGATCGCGGCCTTCTTCTGCTTCGGGTCGATGTGCAGGATCATCATCGTGTCGGTGCGGCTGGGCCCCGCCTGGTCGCTGCAGTCGGGCCGCTCGCAGAACGCCTTGCGGTCCTCGGCGGGGATGTTGGCCCGGCTGTCGGTGCCGATGAGCAGCACGTTCATGGACGCGCCCGCCTTGTCCTCCGCGAGACCGGGGATGGGGATCTTGTGCACCTGGCTGAAGCGCCAGCGCAGGTACGCGTAGCCGCTCCCCGCGAGCACGACGCACAGAGCGACGAAGGCGCAGAGGCCGATCAGCAGGCGCCGGGGCCACCGGCGCGCCGGGGTGGCCCGGGAGGGAGCTGCCACGCGGGTCACGCTACCAGCGCGCCCGGCGAGGTTTGCGGCGCGCGCGGCTCGCGCCGCCTCATTCGAGCGGCAGGCCGAGCCCCCGGCCGATGACGAGGCGCTGCACCTCGCTCGTGCCCTCGCCGATCTCGAGGATCTTGGCGTCGCGGTAGAAGCGGCTCACCGGGGTCTCGTCGATGAACCCGTAGCCCCCGAAGACCTGCGTGGCGTCCCGCGTGGCGCTGACCGCGGTCTCGGTCGCATAGAGCTTGGCCATGGCAGCCGCCTGCTTGAAGGGGCGGCCGTGGTCCTTCAGCCAGGCCGCCTTGTAGACGAGGTTGCGCGCGTTCTCCACCGCGACGGCCATGTCCGCGCACTTGAACGCGACGGCCTGGAAGCGCCCGATGACGCCACCGAAGGCCTGCCGCTCCTTGGCGTACGCGACGGACTGCTCGAGGCAGGCCTGAGCCAGGCCGACGGCGAGGGCCGCGATGGCGATGCGGCCGTCGTCGAGGGTGGCGAGGAAGTTGCGGAAGCCTGCGCCCCGCTCCCCCAGCAGGTGGTCGGCGGGCACGCGGCAGTCGAGGAACGACAGGCCGTGCGTGTCGGACGCGTGCCAGCCCATCTTGCGGTACGGCGGGTCGACCTGGAGGCCCGGGGTGCCCGCGGGCACGATCACGGCGCTCACCTCGGAGGGTCCCGTCCGCGCGGTGATCGTGATGATCGAGGTGATCGGTGTGCCCGAGTTGGTGATGAACGCCTTCTGGCCGTCGACCACCCACTCGCCGCGACTCTCGTCGAGCGAGGCGCGCGTGCGAGTGGCGCCCGCGTCGCTGCCACCGTCGGGCTCGGTCAGCCCGAACGCGCCGAGGGCCCGACCCGCGCACAGGTCGGGGAGCCAGCGCTGCCGCTGCTCCTCGGTGCCGAAGGAGAAGATGGGGTTGGCACCCAGGCCGACCCCCGCCTCGAGCGTGATGGCGATCGACGAGTCCACCCGGCCCAGCTCCTCGATGGCGATGCACAACGTGGTGAACTCGGCGCCCGAGCCGCCGTACTCCTCGGGGAACGGCAGGCCGAACAGGCCCAGCTCGCCCATCGCGAGCACGGTGTCGACCGGGAAGATGTGCTCGCGGTCCCATGTCTCGGCGTAGGGCGCGACCTCGCTCTCGGCGAAGTCGCGGACGACCTTGCGGAAGGCCTCCTGCTCCGGGCTCAGGTCGTACTCCATGGTCACGATCGTAGGCTGAGGCCATGCAGCCCCTCGCCGTCGTCGGCGGCCTTCTGTTCACGGGGTTGCGCGACGTCACTTCCGACCTCGACGCGCTCGACGGCGAGGGTTGGTGGGCGGTGGTGCTGCCCTACGACGGCGCCCCCGTGTGCGCCCGCTTCGACCGGGTGCGTCCGGCCCGGCCGTGGCCCGGCCCCCGCTGGCAGGGGCCCGCGCCGGGCTCGTGGGTGTCGAGCCTCGACCGGCCGGGCTACGAGAAGGGGGTCGAGACCGTCCGCGAGGCGATCGCGGCCGGCGACGTGTACCAGGTGAACCTCTGCCGGGTGCTCTCGGCGCGGGCCCCGGCGCACGCCGACGTCGCCGCGCTCGGTGCGGCGCTCGCGGAGGGCAACCCCGCCCCCTACTCGGCCGTCGTGCGGGTGCCGTCCGCCGGCATGCACGTGGCGTCGGCCTCGCCGGAGCGGTTCCTCCGGCGCGAGCGCGAGCGGGTGTGGTCGAGCCCCATCAAGGGGACGGCCGCGACCGCCGACGGCTTCCTCGCCAAGGACCGCGCCGAGAACGTCATGATCGTCGACCTGGTGCGCAACGACCTCGGCCGCGTGTGCGAGCACGGCTCGGTCGAGGTGCCCGGGCTCCTCGTCCCCGAAGCGCACCCCGGACTGTTCCACCTGGTCAGCACGGTGTCGGGCCGCATGCGGGCGGGAGTGGGATGGTCCGCGCTCATCGCCGCCACCTTCCCTCCGGGGTCGGTCACGGGCGCACCGAAGCTCGCGGCGATGGATGTCATCGACCGGCTCGAGCCCGCGTCGCGTGAGGTCTACTGCGGCGCGGTGGGATGGGTCGACGCGGGCGGCCGCCGGGGCGAGCTCAACGTGGCCATCCGCACGTTCTGGCTCTCCGACGGCAGCCTCCGCTTCGGCACGGGGGCGGGCATCACCTACGACTCGACCCCCGCGGGCGAGTGGGACGAGACCGAGCTGAAGGCCCGCACCCTGATCGGCCTGGCGTCCGCGTGAGCGTGTGGATCGACGGCAGGCTGGTCGACGCGAGCGAGGCCCACGTGACGGCGTTCGACCACGGGCTCCTCACGGGCGACGGTGTGTTCGAGACGCTCAAGGTCTACGCGGGCCGTGCTTTCGCGGTGCGCCGTCATCTCGAGCGCCTGACCCGCTCGGCGGCGGGCCTCGGCCTCGTCCTCCCCGACGCATCGGTGCTGCGCGGCGCGCTCGACGAGCTGGTCGCGGCCGACCGTCTGGGCGACGCGCGCCTGCGGATCACGGTCACCGGCGGGCCGTCGCCTCTCGGCTCGGAGCGGGGCCCGGGCCCACCGACCGTCATCGTGGCCGGCGCGCCGCTCGGGCCGCCGCCGGGCCCCACCGACGTGGCAACCGTGCCCTGGCCGCGCAACGAGCGCGGCGCGTTGGCCGGCCTGAAGACGATCTCCTACGGCGAGAACGTCGTCGCCCTCCACTACGCACGCGAGCGGGGCGCGACCGAAGCGGTGTTCGCCAACCTGGCCGGCAACCTGTGCGAGGGCACGGGCACCAACGTGTTCGTGTGCATCGACGGCCGGGTCCTCACGCCTCCACTGTCCGCCGGGTGTCTGGCCGGGGTGACGCGTGACCTCATCCTCGAGCTCACCGACGCGTCGGAGGACGACCTGCCGCTCGTCGCCCTGGCCGACGCGGACGAGGCCTTCCTCACGTCGACGACGCGCGAAGTGCAACCCGTGCGCGCGGTGGACGGTCGCGTCTTGTCGGCCGCGCCGGGCACGCGCACGAAGGAAGCGGCCGACGCGTTCACAGCCCTCGTTCGCCGGGAGATCGATCCCTGAGCGGTTCAGCGCAGGTGGACGACGTCGCCGGCTGCCACGACGCGCACGTTGTCGCCGGTGTCGACGACCAGATGCCCGGCGTCGTCGACATCGACCGCGCGCCCGCGCAACGTCTCGCCGGACAGCTCCACCCGCACGTCTCGACCGATCGTCCTGCAGCGCCGGCGGTAGTCCTCCGCGACCGCGTCGAGCGAGGAGCAGCGGTTGGCGAGCCCCTCGAGCAGCTGCGCGAGGAGAAGCTCGCGATCGACATCGCGACCCGCGAGGTGGTTGGCGGCGACCGCGATGCCCGACAGCTCGGCGGGCAGCTCCGCCGGCCAGTTGACGTTCAGGCCGATTCCCACCACCACCCATCGAGGCGCGTTCCCCTCGAAGCCGGCCTCCGCGAGGATTCCTGCCAGCTTGCGATCATGCACCACCAGGTCGTTGGGCCACTTGAGCTCGGGCGCGAAGCCGGCCACGTCGGCGCACGCGTCCGCCGCGGCCAGGGCGACGGCCATCGTCGCCAGGTGCAGCCGGCCGGCATCGAGCGCGGGCCGGAGCACCACGGTCATCAGCAACGACGAGCCGGGAGGCGCCTCCCACGTGCGACCCAACCGCCCGCGACCTGCGGTCTGGTGGTCGGCCACCACGACGACACCCTCGGGAGCACCTGCGCGCGCCAGGTCGGCCGCCAGCCGGTTGGTGGAGTCGAGCTCCGCATGGCGGCGAACGTCCCAGATCTTGTAACCATATGACGCCATGCCGCCGTTCTCCCGGGTCCTGATCGCCAATCGCGGTGAGATCGCTGTGCGGGTCATCCGCACGTGCCGCGAGCTCGGCATCGCCACCGTCGCCGTCTACTCCGACCTCGACCGCGACGCGATGCACGTGCGCCTCGCCGACGAGGCGTACGCGCTCGGCGGCCAGACCGCGGCCGAGAGCTACCTCAACACCGACGCGATCCTCGACGCGATCTCTCGCAGCGGCGCCGAGGCCGTCCATCCCGGCTACGGCTTCTTCTCGGAGAACGCCGACTTCGCGCGCGCCATCACCGCGCAGGGGGTCACCTTCGTCGGCCCGCCGCCGGAGGCGATCGAGATCATGGGCGACAAGATCTCGTCGCGCCTGGCCGCCGAGCGGGCCGGGGTCCGCGGCGTGCCCGGACGCTCCGAGCCGCTCACGTCGCCCGACGAGGTCGTCGCCTTCGGCGAGGAGTTCGGCTGGCCCGTCGCCATCAAGGCCGCGTACGGCGGCGGTGGACGGGGAATGAAGGTCGTGCAGGACGCGGCCTCGGCGGCGAGCGCGATGGAGTCGGCGCAACGGGAGGCCAAGGCGTACTTCGGCCGCGACGAGGTGTACCCCGAGCGCTACCTCGGCTGGCCCCGCCACATCGAGATGCAGGTGTTCGCGGACACGCACGGCAACGCCGTGTGGCTCGGCGAGCGCGACTGCTCATGCCAGCGCCGGCACCAGAAGCTCATCGAGGAGAGCCCCGCCCCCGAGTTCCCCGACCGCATCCGTGAGGCGATGGGTGACGCGGCGGTGAAGGTGGCCCGGGCGTGCAACTACGTCAACGCGGGCACGGTCGAGTTCCTGTTCCAGGACGGCGACTTCTTCTTCCTCGAGATGAACACGCGCCTCCAGGTCGAGCACCCGATCACGGAGCTGACCGTCGGTTTCGACCTCGTCGAGCTGCAGCTGCTCGTGGCCGCGGGTGAGGCGCTGCCGCTCGCGCAGGAGGACATCGTGCGGCGGGGCCACGCGATCGAGTGCCGCATCAACGCCGAGAACTCGGCGGGGGGCAGGTTCCTGCCGTCGCCCGGCACGATCACGCGATTCCGCCGGCCCGACGGCTTCGGCACGCGAGTCGACGCGGGCTACGACGAAGGCGACACCGTCAGCCAGTACTACGACAACCTCATCGCCAAGCTCGTCGTCTGGGGCAGCGACCGTGAGCACGCGCGCCTGCGCATGCTCCGCGCCCTGCGCGAGACGCAGATCGAAGGGGTGGCGACCACCATCCCCGCACACGTGGCGATCCTCGAGCACCCCGACTTCGTGGCCGCCACGCACTCCACCAACTGGGTGGAGGAGAGGCTCGATCTCTCGGGCATCGCCGCGCCGGCCAAGCCAGGTGGACGGCCGCCGTTACAACGTGCGGCTCTGGGTGCCCGACGTCGCGCCCGTCGCGCCCGCCCCGGGTGGGTTGCGCCCCCGCCGTCCGCGCGCGCGGGCCATCGCCACCGGCGGGGCGGTGCTAGGGGCCGACCAGGTGCGCGTGCCGATGCAGGGCACGATCCTCAAGGTGCTCGTCGCGGTGGGCGACCCGGTCGAGATGGGTCAGGCGGTGTGCGTGCTCGAGGCCATGAAGATGGAGAACCAGATCACCGCGGAGAAGGCGGGCACCATCGCCGAGATCAAGGTGAGCGTCGGCGACACCGTCAGCGCCGGCGACGTCGTCGCCGTCATCGGCTGAACCCCTCTCCCCACCGTTCACTCCGCCGCTTCGGCCAGCGCCTCCGACAGCGTGGGGTGCACGAGCACGCTCTCGACGATGTCGGTGACCTTGAGGTGCGCGGTCACGGCCACCGCGATCACCGAGATGAGCTCGGCCGCATGGCGCCCGACGATCGAGCCACCGAGCACGACGCCGGTCGCGGGGTCGGACAGGATCTTCACGAACCCGCGCGGGTCGTCGTTGATGAGCGCCTTCGCGCTGGCCGAGAACGGCACCTTGGTCACGCGGATCTTGCGGCCTTCGGCGAACGCCTCCGCCTCGGCCAGGCCCACGTCGGCGATCTCCGGCTCGGTGAAGATGGCCGACGCGGCCTTGTCGTAGTCGAGGTGGCGGTGGTCGCGCGTGTGGAGCCCCATCACGTGCTCGGCGATCTTGCGGCCCTGCATGGCGGCCACCGACGACAACGGCAGCTTCCCCGACAGGTCGCCCGCGGCATAGATGTGGTCCACGTTCGACTGGCAGTGATGGTTGATCGGCACGTAGCCGCCGGCGTCGACCTCGACGCCCGCGTCCTCCAGACCGAGGCCCTCGGAGTTCGGCAGCGACCCGATGGCGAGCAGGGTGTGCGAACCGGCAGCTCTGCGGCCGTCGTCACAGTGCACGACCACCGAGGCGCCGTCGCGCTCGACACCCATGGCCCGCGCCCCCTTCAGCAGCACGACACCGCGTTGCACGAAGTCCTGCTCGAGCGCGGCCGCCACCTCCGGGTCCTTCTGGGGCAGGACCTGCTGCCGGCTCACGATGAGCGTCACCCGCGAGCCGAACGACGCGAACATGTGCACGAACTCCACGCCGGTCACACCCGACCCGACGACGACGAGGTGCTCGGGCAACGAGGGCGGCGGGTAGGCCTGGCGCGTCGTCAGGACGCGGTCACCGTCGGGCTGACACCAGTCGGGAACACGCGGGCGACTGCCGGTGCACAGCAACACGGCATCGGCGTGCAGCTCCTCCACGCTGCCGTCGGCCGTCTCGACGACGACCTCGTGCGGTCCCGCCAGCCGCCCACTGCCCTGCACCATCCGCACGCCCTGGCTCTCGAGCAGGCCGAAGATCGACCGGTTGAGGCGGCTCTCGATGGCGGCAATGCGCTCCTTCAGCGCGTCGAGGTCGACAGTGACGTCGGCCTCGGTGAGACCCATGCCGTGCGAGCGGCGGTTGAACGCCATGGCGCCGCCGGTCGCGATCATGGCCTTCGACGGGATGCAGTCCCACAGGTGCGCCGCCCCGCCCACCACATCGCGCTCGACCAGCACGACGTCGGCACCCAGGCGCGCCGCGTGCGTCGCCGCCTGGTTCCCGGCGGGCCCGCCCCCGATGATCACCAACCGAATCGCCATCACTTCGAGACTACCGGCAGCCGTTCGAACGACCGCACGAAGCCGAGCAACGGAGTCACGCGCGCCCGCACGACCTGATTCTGGTCGACCTCGGTCGCCCGCGCCGGGCTCACGCGCCAGGCGCGGACCACGGGTGACTTGCCGTTGTCGACCGCCACCCAGTGAGTGATGTTCTCGTCGGTCCCCCACGTGCGCTCGCGCAACACCTCGCCCTCCACGGTGCGCGTCACGAACAGGTCGTTCAGCGCCTGCACGACGAGCGAGCCGAGGCGCACGGTGACGAGCAGGCAGATCAGTCCGGCTCCGAGCACCGCCCACGCCACGTAGCGGCTGGCGGGGCCGGTGGCGTCGAGCGAGTCGCGCGGGTCGACCCGGATGAGCAGCACGTAGGTGATGAACCCCGCGAACGCCCCGAAGAACAGGCCGCGCAGAAGCGCGATCCACGGCGACATGCCCCACCCCGGGCGCAGCTTCGGGTAGCGCACCTTCACCTGCCGCCAACGGCCGCCGTAGGAGCTCCACGCCCGGCGGTCGGGCTCGGCGCTCATCGGCAGCGCGCGCACGCACGCGCGCGCCACCCCGAACGCCGTCGCGTACGCAAGGTAGCGATCCCACAGCACGACGTGCGCGGGAGGCAGGTCGGGGAACGTCGCCGTCCCGCTCAGGTACCCGCGTACGCCGAGCCAGCGCGATGCGGCCTGCATCCCCGCGTCCGTGCCCCGCTGCCGGTCGGACGCGGCGATGCGCGCGCCGAGGAACGCGATCGCCAACGCACACGCGATCGTGACCGCGCCGAGCGGCGTCCACTCCACCTCGTCCGGCGCCTTGAACCGGCCCGCGGCCCAGATCAGGAGGAACGGGAGCAGGGCGGCGATCCCGAGGAGGCTGGAGATGCGCTTGCCCCATACCGCCCGGCACAGCCCGCGCTGCTGGGCGTCGGCGATCACCGCCTTGCGGAACGACTTCCAGAACGCGCTCGCCCGCTCACCGGTGCCCGTGGTCAGCGCGCCCGCGGGGACGACGCCGTTCACGGCCTTGTCGCGCAGCAGGCCGAGCACCTGCGACTCGTAGGGGGCGAGGTCGGCGTCGCGGTCGGCCGTGCTCGTGCGCAACCGGCACACCGTGCTCCCGTCGGGCAGCGTCTCCAGCTCGACGAGCCTGCGGGCGGCGAGGTCGACGAGCGTCGCCGGCATGGCCTCGGCCGACACCTCGAAGGTGCCGGTGAGCAGGTTGGCGATCGCCGGCGGCTCGGGCCCCAGCTCCTGGGTGTCGGGTGCCGCGTCGGGCTCCGTCGGCCGGTGCGCCAGGTAGGCGACGGCGGCCACCACCACCCAACCCGCGACGAACGCGAGCGCGGCGACCAGGACCCCCGCGAGCGGATCGACCTTCGTCACCACCTCGGCCGCGAGCATCATCGGGCGGCATTGTTATCCGTCGCCGGCTTAGCCGCGCAGAGAGCTCGCCAGCGTCAACCTGCCGCCCGAAAGGTGCGCCGGTAGCCCGTCGGCGTGGTGCCCAGGTGGCGCCCGAACTGCGTACGCAGGTTGGCGGCGGTCCCGAGGCCGCAGCGCTCGGCGACGCGCTCGATGGGCAGATCGGTGGTCTCGAGCAAGCGCTGCGCGGTGAGCACACGCTGGTTCAGCAACCACTGCAACGGCGTGGTGCCGGTGGCGGCGACGAAACGGCGGGCGAACGTGCGCGCCGACATGGCGGCCCGCGCTGCGAGCGCGGACACGGTGAGGTCCTCGTCGAGGTGCACCAGGGCCCAGTCGAGCGTGCGGGCGACGGGGTCGTCCGCGCACGCCGGTGGAATCGGCGCGGAGACGAACTGGGCCTGTCCCCCATCGCGATGCGGCGGCACCACCATCCGACGGGCGAACACGTTGGCCACCTCCGCTCCGTAGTCCTGCCGCACCATGTGCAGGCAGAGGTCGATCCCGGCTGCGGTGCCCGCCGACGTCAGCACCCGTCCCTCGTCGACGTACAGGACCGAGCGATCGACGTCGACCGCCGGGAAGCGCTCGGCC